>SORT01000009.1 GCA_004402895.1 Fidelibacterota bacterium MT.SAG.3
CACTTATTCTCATCGGCTGCGGCAGCGACGAGAAAAAGAAACCCGCCGCGGTCAAGGTAGAAATCACCGGAACACAGCTGGTCATAAGCGATTCGACTGCTCCGGCCAAAGTGGCGACCATGAGTAAGGCAACAATAAAGCCGGTGCCGGTTCAGCTCAGGAAAGGGAACTTTACCGTTCAGATAGGGGCGTTCCGTACCGAATCAAGAGCGCATGAAGCGATAACCAAGTATAAGGCGATGGGTTATGACGCTTATATCGAGGAAGCAAAAGTAGGGGAAGGCGACCGGGTCTGGTTTCGTGTTCGGATCGGACGATATCAACGGAGTTCAGAGGCGAAACGGATAGCTGACGAGCTCAACGCGAAGGGTAACATCAAGGCGTGGGTGGATAAGGTCTCCAGATAATATTAGAGCTCTTTTCTGCTTGACAAATCGAACGAATATTCGTATTATTTCCCCGCATTCTGAAAATGGAGAAGTGAAAAAGATGTCAAGAGTTTGTGATATATGCGGTAAAGGTCCCCTATACGGGAACAAGGTGAGTCATGCTCACAATACGAGCAGAAGAAGATGGCTGCCGAATCTACAGCGGGTAAAGGCTAACATTAACGGCACTATTAAAAGGATCCGTGTTTGCACCTCGTGTTTGAAGCAGGGCAAGGTGGTCAAAGCGGCTTAGTTTTTTCCGAAAAGAAATTGATTGAGGGAGAGTATTTATATACTCTCCTTTTCTGTTTTAAAATCCTTTAATATCAACGATTACAGCCCTTCAAAAATCTTTACGTGGCTAATACGTGACCAAAGTGATGATTACTAGATTTATTTTGAGTTAAGAACTGACGAAAAACCGACCCCCCATACACCCCTGAGAAAAAGACGGGGTAGTTATATATACTTCCCACTCACATTGTAATTGATTTTTTGAAGACTGTTTTCCCTGATAAACAGTTGGACAGCTAAGTTAATCGCCCAGTAGTGATAAATGTCACCTCTTATTTGATTGTCATTCTGCATTGTATTGGTCTATAACCTATTTTTTTTGCATCCTTCCCTGGCAGTATGACGACATTAGAGATATCCATGGAGTAAGGTAGGAACGATTTATTTTTGAGAACTTCCATCAAATCTTGAGATTTATTTGAAGGAACCCTGATAACACCTATGAAATCAGATTCTGATTGATGTTTGATTATATTCCCAGCGAAACCATCCAGTTGTCTAATTCCCACGTTGCTTAAAAAATTAAATGTGAGATTATTGATCGTAAAATTATATTCAGGGTGTTCGTTTATTATTGAGCCAACAAGGGAGCATACCGTCTCATCCTTAGTTGAAGAAGGAGCCATGAAAACGTAATTGATCTTTAATTTGATAAATCCTGGAATTAGATCTTTTCTTTTAACTGGGTAAGCTTCAAATGTCAAAGGGTCATCATATTTAAATATACTTGTATTCTGAACTTGAAGAATTCTTTGTTTTATATGAGGATGGGTTGATAATATCGAATTTCGTGGTATAAAACCATTTCTTGTAAGTGAATATGTTGCAAATTTATCGAGTATTCTTATTAGGGGATTTGAGGAAGACTCTGTTTCATGGAAATATAATTGGGCTAATATATCAGCTTCCTGTTCCATCTCTCTACTATATCCTTTTAAAGATATTTCTGAAACAACATCTGTGACGGCTTTTGTAATTAAGATTCCCGCTACAGCACGGTCTGTATCAAGTGTAGCTAAATATGTTGCGGCACCTATAAAAACTGCTAAAAGCATTGAGTTTTTGCTGTTATTTTGGTGTTTTTTAAACACCCTTAACAGATGCCTACGCTCATTATGCCCGATCTCATGAGCTAGCACTGCTTCTAATTCACTGTCATCTTCGATCATATTGAGTAAACCCGAAGATATGAATATATAGCCACCACCAATCGCGAAAGCATTTGGATAATCATCCTCATAAATCTGTACTCTATAATCATAGCCCTTGAGAACTTCTGGCCAACCCTTCACAATGGTATCTAAGATACTTCGAATTTGTGGTAATTGTGGATGTGCTCCGATTATTTCATAATTAGATTGGATATTTAATAAATAATTTTTAATTAATTCTCTTTCATAGTAATAATCGGAAATTGTGGGACTATCGTCAAAGCATACTGAACAAGGTATAAAACCTGCATTATCCGCATCATCTATTGTCTCAAAATACTTTTGGTCTGCCTTTTCAGGTAAGTGTTTTACGATTGGTAAATGGTATTTATTCGATTTTAGATTAGCAATGATACCGGTGGGATATAGAATGTTACCATTAAAAGACTTTATAAAATTAACCGTATTAACGTGATAATACGTCCATGCCTGATAATTAGGTTTAAATCGTAACGATGTATCACTACTTGATTTAGAATCATATTCACCTTTGATTATGGTACCATTATTCCTATACAAGACATCTTGAGCTAAAAGGATTGAAGGAAATATCAATAATGAAAGAATAATTGTTAATATTTCTTTTTTTATCCTTTTAGGCAAATTAACACTCTTATTTTCAAAACATCTCATAATACCCTCTCTAATATTAGTTTTTAATCTTTCAAGTGGTATTTTGATCTCCATAAACTCCTAATAGTTGTCGGAACAAAAAAGGACGCTTTAATCATCGACAAACCCTGAAGACATTTTCATGCCTCAATCCCAGACTTATGAAGGAGATTCCATTTCAGGGCGACTCCATCTCTGAACGTAATATAACCAGTCGATAGCATTAATTCAATCTTGATGCTATTCTCTTAAGTTGTACTAGTTGTTAAGCAAATGTTAGGTTTCGGACAGGCGATTTCGTCCAGACAAGGAAGATGGTGTTGTTGAAGTAATATTCTGTCGATTTATGTTGAACAGCAAATTAATAGTGTTAATATGACCGGACTTTGTTGATTCATAAAAGTCTTGATTCACATAACAATTACAAAGCAGGATTTGACGGAAAGATAGATTCTTTCTTTAGTATAGGCAGAGCATTTTGAAATTCATTTATGCTTTCATCAATAAGGTAATTGGAATCTCTCCCCATCAGAAGTCCGATCAAACCACCATATATAGCACCTGGAATTGCAAAAAGAATTCCCAAAGCAGCCCCTTCTGACACTCTACACCCTAGTCCGGAGTCAGGACAACGAATGTCGTTAGGGTCAGAGCTTTGTATACCCGCTAGGAATCCGATAGCAATTCCCCACATTAATCCTTTCCGGCCTTTCCCTTCTATAATAACGACAATTTTCTTTATATCTGAATAGCTAAAAGATTGAACACTCTCTGTCCTCCATTCATAACAGCCGTTGCCCTCACAAATCACAAGTAAGCTATCAGAGGTGTAGAGTAAATTACCTCGATATTCTTCGTCCATTACCGTTATAATACGCACTTCATGGATTTTATCCAATCGCTCTTTTATATACTCAATTTCATCGCTATGTTTTTCGGGCAACTGAAACTTTTCAACTGAATCTTTCTGTGCTGTCTTTCCCGTGAGACTCTTTACGATGATACTATTACTTATGTAAAGATCTGTTTTTCCTTCTTCTTGGGCAAATAATAAAGTCAGAGGTAGGAGTATCAAAAATAATGATTTCAATAAATTTATTATAAGATGACCTTTCTTTCATATATAAATGATAAAGCTGGCACATCAATAATAGCTAATTCTATATAAATATCAAGAAAAATAGATCCCTGCGAGTGATTTCGTCCAGACGAGGAAGATGGTGTTGTTGAAGTAAGCTTATCAGAATTGATTATCTCAAACTACTGCTCCACTAAGGGTATTAAATTCTGTCTAAGTTCATTATTGTAAGGTCGTTGTCTAAGTTTCCTGTGTTGAGTGCTGTTGCAGGTTCAAACATTAATACGGAGACTTCCTCCTGCGCAGAGGGTTTATGTTCAACTCCTTTCGGAACAATTATAAATTCTCCCTCATTCAGCACTTTATCACCATCCCGAAAGCCAAGTGTCAACTCTCCTTTTATGACAAGAAACATCTCATCCTCATTTTCGTGATGATGCCAGACAAATTCACCCTTGAATTTTGAGAGTCTTACCTGCTGTCCATTGAGTTCTCCAATGATTTTTGGACTCCAATGGTCAGTAAAAGAACTCAGCTTCTCGGCGATATTTACAATTTCCATATTTTCTCCTCGAATGGTTCAAGTAGCAATATAATTATCCACCTGCAAGAATGCTTGCTAATCTTTTACTTCTACCGCCTCCAAGCAGGCGAATTCGTCCTTACGAGGAAGATGGTGTTGTTGAAGTAGAACTGACGAAAAACCGACCCCCCATACACCCCTATAAAACAGGGCGGGGTAGTTATATACATGTCCCACTCATATTGTAAACGATTTTTTGAAGAAGCATTATCACGCAAACTTTAGCTTTTATAAACTAATTAAAGTAAATATGGGATTAGGGCAATACAGCCATTATCATGCTTTCAGATTCCGAATACCTTGATGTTCAGGTTGGTAATTCATATTTTTACTATGTACAGCTCTCGAAGGTTTTAAGAATGATCGATAAATTTGAATTAGAGAAATCAAATACATTAATTTTTGAGGAGAAATGAAATACTTCCTTATAATTATGATGATTTTTATGTCTTGTTCTGACAGCTCAACCGATTCTATATTTTATACGTTGATTATTGATGTAGATATATCAAACGGTGTGACCGTTAGTTTCGATAATGGTCAATCCGTCAAGATTAGTGCGTGGGATGAGGGTTCAATTAGCCTTGAAAGCGGGACATACAATTATTCAATAGAAAGAAGCTCGTTTCTTGCAAATGATATTATACTAAGTGGGTCATTAAATATGAATAGCAATAAAACAATGAGAATAACTAAAAATACATCTGACCAATATATTATTGATTGGAGCGGAGGTTAATTATGAAGGTTGCATACATTTTACTAATACCGTTGTTATTAGTTGCGTGCGAGGGACCGGTTGGTCCGGCCGGCGATCAGGGTATAATGGGAATTACTGGAGTGGATGGGATTGATGGTATAGACGGCACGGATGGACAGCAGGGAATACAGGGTGAACCCGGAGCCGGAACGAGAACAGTTTATACCGGAGCACTCACTTCAGATGATATGAATATCTTTTTCCCAGATATCACAACCGACATTCAGACAATTCCCATCATAGATGTTTATGCGTGTCCGACTGGATTTGAGTGCGCGGCTTTACCATTTACTATTGAAGGCGTAGTAACCGCAACGTATTCTCTTAGACCGGAGACGGTCAACCTTAAAAATCTTCTCTCCCTTGTCCAGATATGGGCTTCTACCGGAATATATATAATTGTTATGGTAGAATGAGAATATACAGGCGTAAGGACTCTCCCTATTATTGGATGTCGTTTACCATAAATGGCAAAAAGATAAACCGAGAATCATTCGCTTGACAGTGCGTATTTAAGATAATATGCAAAACTGACCTAGCAAGAGAATTTTTTAAAATTAAAGGAAATGATTTTCAATAACACTGCTAAAAGCTTTCGTATATGAAGCTCATAGAGGATTCTAAAATCAATATTAATCCGCCTAAAATCGCTTGTAAGCCCGTTGGACACTAAATGAGGGGCACTATACTACTCAGATCGAATTTGACATTTGAAATCATCTTGTAGGCATTGCATCATTTAAATCATGAATTTCAAATTCTATGGTCATCAACGAATCTCGAATGTCTAATAGAAGTTCAAAAAAGATCCTTTCTCGCATTTCAGATTCTCCTGGCTCTAGGTCTGCTGTTGTATCAAACAATGCTTCCATTGTGTCTCTACCTTTATATGACATATATCCTCCGTGTATTGTATTTAGCAGGAAACATAACATTAAGAAATAATACCTATTATTGACAAGAAATAACTTGACATCCGAGAGAAAAATTAATATGTTTTTAATGGACTTGATTATGTTGTATCGTAAAACCATAAAAAGTATTACCCCTGTGAATCAGACAGTCATGCCTAACAGCATAATTGAGTCCACTGTGAAGCAGGGGTATTTGTTAGGAGGGTAATATGAAAAAATATGCAGTGGAAATATTCAAAGAAAACATACTCGGTTCAGTATTATTAGGCGGATCTTATGTCAAAGCCGAGAAATTTGAAAATTTCTTAAATGATAAGGCAAAAGAGGGATGGAAATTTAAAGATTTTCATAGAGAGACTCGAAGAATATTGCTCTTTTTCAGCAGGGAGGCATTTATAGTTATTTTTGAAAGAGACAATTAAATAAGGAGGAGAATCATGGCATCCATATATAAAAGAAAAAACAAGAACGGCACTACTTACTACATCCAGTATTACTTCAAGGGTAAGCGATATCGGGATAAGGTAGGTAGGAATTACGAGGCTGCTCAAATGAGGCTCGGAGAGGTCGTTAGGAAGATCGAAACAGGGCAATTCTCACTCTATTCAGATGCCCCGTTATCTGATTTAATTAAACACTTCCGGGAATCACTTCAGGCGGATGCTCATAGTGAAAGTTATGAAAAGCGGCTTGGAAGTATCTTTAATAACTTTTGGAGATACTTCGATGCTCAGAGGATAAAATCTGTAAAGCAAGTTGATTATCCTCTGCTTGATAATTATATAACCCATAGAATCAATAATGAGGGTATCGCTCCAAAGACGGCTAACATGGAGATCGACATACTCAAGAATTTATGTAATTTTGGAGTCAAACATCGCTACTTCATGGAGAGTCCCGCAAAGGAATTGAAGCGTAAGAAGTTAAAGCGCGCTGAACCAAGATACTTTAGCAATGAGGAGATAGAGCTGCTCTTTGAGAAAGCCGGGCAATACGAGGCGTTTTTCATGGTTCTATTGCATACAGGGCTAAGAGGTTCCGATGCTGGCAATCTAAGATGGTCGGATATAGACTTTGACAAGGGCTTTATTCGGATCATCACCGAAAAGACAGATCGAAGGATTACCATACCGATAAATAAAACCCTTGAGAGGTTCCTGATGGATTACGGAACCGAGACTCCAAAACTCTTCCCGAAGTTAGATACAGACAGGAAGCGTAATAATGTAAGATTATACATTCAAAGGGTCTTACGAGAGGCCGGTTATCAGTGGAAGCGGGTTGGATGTCATACGTTCAGACATACCTTTGCATCCTATATGGTAATAAACGGAGCGAGCATTTACGATGTACAAAAACTGCTCGGTCATAAATCGATCATAATGACTCAGATGTATGCTCACCTGAGTGAGAATGCAACGAGAAGAGCCGTAGACCTAATTGAGTTTAATTCTAAAAACGTGACCAATTCGGGGCTAACAGCTGTTATCAACGAGCGGAAACTGGCATAAACAGTAGGTTACTTGAAGTGGCTGTAAGTGGTAAAAAACAAGGCTTAAGTGTTAATAATATTAAGGTTTTAGATATTGATTTGCAGAGGGTATTTACTCTCCTTTTTTTATGTAGTTTCTTAATAATAGGATAACTCTTTACACACCCCGTCTTCTCATTCCTTTGGAATTCGAATCCACCCCTCTTTTTAAAGGGGAATTTCTGATCCTCTCCCCTTGAGGGGAGTGCCTCGCAGAGGCGAGGGGTGTGATTCATCCTAACAAGAAAGAATTTGATAAAACCTAACAATAACACCCTCCGTCACTTTGTGACACCTCCCTCAAGGGAGGAGGTTTATTTTCCCCTCCTTTTTAAGGAGGGGAAACCGCCGAAGGCGGAGGGGTGGTTGATTTGTTTATGCGATAAGAGTATGGTCAGGGCAAGCCCTGACTCGCACATACCAAAAACAAAAAACCCGTCTTTCGACGGGTTCTTTGCTTTTCTCTTAGGGGTGACGACCCTTTTTTTACAAACTTGCTATGCTGCCTTGTTTTCTAAGGAACGCCGGTACTTCCATATCATCCATCGGTATCGCAATTTCCGGTGGTACAGAGACCGGTTTAACCGGTATTGAACCGTCTTCCGCCTGACGCTGCACGGCGGGTTTCTCCAGCTCTTCCGGATTTTTGCGATAGAAAGCGTAATCTTTTTCTTCCGTTGCCGGCATGGAGACCGGGTTCTTGTGGAAGCCTGTTGCTATCACGGTGACGCTTATCTCGTCGCCCATTGATGGATCGATAACGGCGCCGAATATGATATTAGCGTCTTCACCAGCTTCCTGGTAGATTATAGAGGATGCTTCTTCGACATCGCAGAGCGAGAGATTTTCTCCGCCTGTGATGTTTATGAGCACTCCGAGAGCGCCGCTGATGTCCGTATCCTCCAAGAGGGGACTGTTTATCGCCTGCTGAGCCGCTATTACTGCTCTTTCCTCGCCTGAGGCGCTGCCCGTGCCGAGCACTGCATCACCCATATCCGCCATTACCGTGCGTACATCGGCGAAATCAAGGTTGATGATGCCGTGAAAGGTGATAAGGTCCGAAATTCCCTTAGTCGATTGATAGAGCAATGTATCGGCGATCTGAAAAGCGTTCAGAACCGACGTATCGCGGTCGACTATGGAGAGCAACCGCTGGTTAGGTATAACTATTATAGTATCCACATTGCCGCGCAACTCTTCTATACCCGCTTCGGCTCTTATAGTCCGCTTCGGAGCTTCAAAGATGAACGGTTTTGTGACGATAGCTACCGTCAATGCGCCGAGGTCTTTAGCGATTTCCGCTACGACAGGAGCTGCACCTGTTCCCGTTCCGCCGCCCATACCCGCCGTTACGAATACCATATCGGTATCGGCGAGCACTTTCGCTACTGCGTCCCTGTCTTCCTCGATCGCCTTTTTGCCCATTTCAACGTTTGCGCCTGCGCCGAGACCTTTCGTAATACCCTGTCCTATCTGTATCTTCGTCTTCGCCTCGCTGTGATCGAGAGCTTGCGCGTCGGTGTTTATCGCCACGAAATCCACTCCCTCCAAACCGGAACGGATCATGCGATTTAGCGCGTTACCACCCGCGCCGCCTACTCCAACTACCTTCATCTTGGCTCTCTGTTCGAGAACCTCAGTGAATTCGAATAGCATAATTGCCTCCTACTTTCTGTTTATCATTCATTTTTCATTCAAACAAAAAAATCTGTTATTTTGGTGATGATATTCCCCATCACTCTCCTGAAAGCGGGTTTCTCATTCGGGAGATATGATTCCGACTCTCCTTCGGGACTGACCGCATAATTCAACAGACCTATCACCGTTGCGAACTCCGGTTCCGAGACGAGATCGGTAAGCCCCTTGAAAGGAGAGGGTTTGCCTATCTTGACCGGCTGATTGAAGATATCCTGAGCGAGATCCACCAGACCGTCGAGTTTCGCTCCACCGCCGGTCAGCACCACGCCGCCCGCGAACATATCGTAACGTTCACACTTCTTCATCTCCATCTTCGCCATCTTCATGATCTCCTCGACTCTCGGCTCGATATATGAGGCAAGAAGCATCCGGGATATTTCCCTTGGCGATCTACCGCCTATGCTCTTGAGCTTCAGATATTCGTCTTTGCTCACAAGCGATTGTTTCGCGCAGCCGTATTCGCATTTTATCTCTTCCGCCTGCTCACGGGGCGTACGGAGCATATAAGAGATATCGTTGGTGATGTTCTCGCTTCCGAGTCCCACGACAGCCGTATGTCTCACAGCCCCGTTGAAGAAGAGGGCTACATCGGTCGTGCCACCTCCGAAATCGATAAGCGTCACGCCGAGCTCCTTCTCCTCGTCATCAAGGACGGCGTAACTGCTCGCTAACGGTTCAAGTACTAAATTATTTACAGTGATATCCGAGCGGTTAACAGCTTTGACGATATTTTTTGACGATGTGGCGGAACAGGTGACTATATGAACTTTCGATTCCAATTTCATTCCTGTTATGCCGATAGGCGATTTTATTCCGTACTGATCATCGACAGCATATTCCTGCGGGAGAACGTGCAATATCTCTCTGTCGAGTCCGGTTAGGACAGCCATCGCCGCTTCGGTAACGCGCTCTATATCATCTTCGGAAATCTCTCCGTGCCGTAAGCCGCGTTTAGATTCCGATTTGGATACGGCTATCACGGCATCGCTGTTCATGCTCCGGATATGGTTACCGCCTATTCCGACGTAAGCGCCGTTGATGTTCACTCCCGCCATCCGTTCCGCTTCTTCGACCGCATTGGAAATGGAGGAGATCGTCTTCTCGAGGTTCACCACGACTCCCCGTTTGAGACCATGTGAGGGGACGGTACCGACACCGAGTATGTTCAGTTCACCCGAAACTTCCAGCTCCGCGATGACAGCGCATATCTTTGTTGTTCCTATGTCAATACCTGTGACTATCGATTCTCTCATAATTTGTTACTCCTGTTTCAAGAGCGTTCTTTAACTATTACCTGATTATCAAAACGAAGATCCACGTAGTGGTAACGACCCAGACCGCCTATCGGGTTCAGCGTCACAATTAAAGAGCGGATCCGGTCGATTTTATTACGGAAACCTGATTTCCCGAGATAGATACGGGTTCCTTTCCGGGCGCCTATCAGACTGACTTCACCGTCCGGAGTGAGGTTTATCTCCGAGATAGCGTTGTAAAGCGGGACCGAACCTTCACCAAGAATTTTTACTATGTTCAATGCCTTTTGAAAGAGCCGGCTCTTTATTTTGCCGCCGTAAGGAGGCAGGTTCACGTCTTCTATACCCGTTATAACTGGAAGGTCGAAATTCTTATGCGAACGGGAGGGAAGCAGATGCCCGTTCAGATCGGTGCAATAAAGTTCATCAAGGGCGATGAACGCAAAGGGTTTTCGTTCAATTACCGCGATAGAGAAACTGTTCGGCAAGTCTCTAAAGACCACCGCTCTCCGTATGAAGGGATTTGATTCCAACCGTGCCGCGGCTTCGCGCAAGTCGGCAGCAAACATGTCGTCCCCGAAGCTGAACCCCGTCAGTCTGAAGATCTCGTCCGAAGAGACCGTCTCGTTGCCCCGTATCGTGACGCTCTCGAGCGAAAAGACCTTGAACGCCTCGGCGTAACTCAATATCGCGGCGGCAATAAGAATCGTTGTCGTCGCTATCATTAAGAGAAACATCATCTGCTTGATGAACGGTAGTTTTGACTTTATAAATTCATTCATTAGATGAACCACTCCTCAAATCCTACTAACTTCAGTTCGAGCTCGAGTTCCACTCCGAACTTGTCTTGAACCGTCTTCTGAGCCAGAGCGATCAGATGCATCACATCTTCCGCTTTCGCTTTCCCGACATTAACAATGAAATTCGCGTGTTTATCTGAAATCATCGCCCCGCCTGCGCGTGTTCCCTTCAAACCCGCATCCTCGATAAGTTTGCCTGCCGAATCGCCTTCTTCGGGGTTCTTGAAGATGCTGCCCGTGGAAGGGAGGGTGACCGGTTGTTTTACGTTACGCTCTTTAACTATATCCTGTGAACTTCCATACAGCTCGGACGCGTCTTCAACCTGCTCCAGCTCGAACTCCGATTCAAGAATTATGGCTCCTTCGGGAAGGTTGGATTCTCTGTATTCAAATTGAAGTTCTATCGCCCGAAGTTCTAAGAATTCCCCGTTTTCCAACAGGAGACTGAGCGATTTCAGTCTCTGGGATATCTCCGAACCGAAAGCGCCCGCGTTCATGAACAGAGCGCCGCCGAGAGAGCCGGGAATACCGGCAAGTTTCTCTACGCCCGCAAGGTTGTGTTTTCGGCAGGTAGAGACAAAGCGCGCAAGACTCACGCCCGATTGCGCCTTGACTATATTGCCTTCGACCTCGATCGAGTTGAACCCTTTTTTGAGGTCTATTATCAATCCTTGGTAACCTTTGTCATGCACGAGGATATTGCTTCCACCGCCTAAATTGAAGTGCGGAAGCTGATGCTCGGAAGCGAACTCCATGAGCGTTTTCACATCGTCCTTATCAACAGGAAGAGCATATATATAAGCCGGACCGCCGATATTATAAGTAGTATGCTCCGACATCGGCGTATTATATTTCAGCTCGCCTTTCACCGAGTTTTCGAGTTCTCGAAGTTCCTGATCGCTAACTAACTGCATCTTTATCCGCTGTTTCTAATTTTTGTATGAACTCTTCCCCTACCTTAAAGATATCGCCGGCTCCGATAGTGATTATCATATCGCCTTCTGTCGCAAACCCCATCAAAAAATCTGCTATCTTCTCTTTTTCAGGGAGATAATGAACCTCTTTATGTCCTGAACTTTCCACCGCATCGGCGATCAATTTACCCGTAACTCCTTCGATGGGAGCTTCCCGGGCGGGATAGACGTCAGTGATTATCACCACATCGGCATGATTGAAAGAGCTGCCGAATTCATCTTTGAAATCTCTTGTCCGCGAATAGAGATGAGGCTGAAAGACCGCTATTACCCGCCTGTCCCATCCGGTCTGCGCGGCGGAGAGCGAACTCTTCACCTCCGTTGGATGATGAGCGTAATCGTCTACTATCATCATACCGGCTATCCGCTTTTTGATCTCGAAGCGACGGAGTACACCTTCAAATTCGTTCAACGCTTTCGCGACGGTGTCAAAAGGAATATCAAGTTCAAACGCAAGGGCGATAACGCCGAGAGCGTTCTTCACGTTATGAACGCCCGGCAGACGCAGACGAATTTCACCTAAGTCATCCCCGTCGTTAATAAGATTAAATCTGCTTTCGCCCGAATCGTAACTGATATTGACCGCTCTGACCTCGGCGCTTTCGTCGAGACCGTAAGTGATTATCCGTTTCTTGATGTCGGGAAGGATCTCTCTAAGGTGCTCTTCGTCGATACAGGCGATTACCGCTCCGTAAAAGGGAACTCTCGAAGCAAATGTGATGAAAGTGTTTTTGATGTCATCCAAGTCTTTGTATATATCGAGATGCTCTATCTCGATATTCGTGATAATAGCGATAGTAGGGGAGAGGGTCAGGAATGAGCGGTCAAATTCATCCGCTTCCGCCACGATATAGTCGCCATCGCCGAGCCGCGCATTGGTGGCTAAGCTCCGTACTACCCCGCCGACGATAATTGTCGGATCGAGTCCGGCTTCCGTCATGACCATACCTGCTATCGAAGTGGTAGTGGTCTTTCCGTGCGTACCGGCTACTGCTACAGCATAAGGTTTGAGCCGAACGAGTTCCGCGAGCATCTCCGCCCTGCGGATCACCGGGATCCCCTTCTCATTTGCGGCTACGATTTCAGGGTTATCGTTTTTCACCGCTGATGAATGTACCACCACATCGGCGCTGCCGATGTTTTCGGCTGAGTGACCTATAAAGATCGTGCCGCCCATCTTTTGCAAATTCCGGGTTATGTCCGTATCGATCATATCAGAACCGGAAACTAGGTATCCCTGATTTAATAGAAGCTCGGCAAGACCGCTCATGCCGATGCCGCCGACTCCGATAAAGTGCAGATGTTTGGTATGTCCTAATTTTACCATCATGCCTTTGCCAATTCGATCATCTTGAAGAGCGAGTTGATTATTTTCAAAGCTGAATCTTCATGAGCCACCGCCTTGCCTGCCTTTGACATCTCTTTCAGTTTCCATTCGTCGAACAAGAGCTCGAAGAGAACCTTCTCCAATTTTCCTGAGGATAACTCTTCCTGATTTATCACTAAAGCGGCACCGGCATCTGCCATGAGCTTCGCATTATAATCCTGATGCTTCTCCGCCGCATGAGGGAGAGGGATAAGAATGGAAGGAAGACCGACAGCGGCGAGTTCCGCAATGGTCAGCGCGCCTGCTCTGCAAACGGCTAAATCGGCAGAGAAATATGCGCCCGCCATATCAGAAAGGAAGGGGAGTATCTTAACGTTCTCCCGCTCTCCGACCTCTTTGATTATCTTCTGATAATCGTTCGTTCCCGTCTGCCAGAGCAGTTGCAGCTCCGGACGACCTGTGTATTTTTCCAAATTCTCCAAGATGTGCATGTTTATCGGACGCGAGCCTTGACTGCCGCCGAAAATAAGCAGAGTCCGTTTTTCTTCGGAGAGACCGTACGACTTTGATGTGAGCGTTTTCGCTCTCCTGAGCAGTTCGCCTCTTATCGGATTTCCGCTAATTTCCATATTCAAACTTTTTTTTTTAAGTATTTTGTGCATTCTTCATAACTCAGCAGAATTCGGTCGACTCTGCCTGCCAGTAATCGCGTAGTCAGACCCGGATAGGAATTCTGCTCGTGAATCAGAGTTGGGATACCCAACAAGGTCGCAACATAAAGGGGAGGACCGGAAACGAAACCACCTGTGCCTATAACGGCGTCAGGTTTCTGTCTCAAAAGGAACCAGAACGATTGAGCCGTTGCGATCATCAGCTTGAACGGAAACAATAGATTCTTAAGAATCGTCAATAATAAATTATTCTCCCTGCTTATTCCCGAAATCCATATCGGCAGGAAATCGAAATCACTGTCGGGGATTATCTTTCCTTCGATCCCCTTTTTAGTTCCGATAAATTTTATCACCGCTGACTTTTGCACTAATTTGAGCCGCTCGGCGATGGCGAGAGCAGGGAATAGATGTCCGCCTGTGCCGCCTCCCGCAAAAATGACCTTTAGAGCTTTCATTTCAGTTAGAACTCCTATCATATCTCTTTTTGATATTCTTGGTTGAGGATGAAATATTCAGTATCACGCCGACCGAGCCGAGTGTATAGAGAACGTTTGAACCTCCGTAACTGACAAGCGGAATCGGTAACCCCGTTACCGGAAGCAGTCCTGAGACGACAGCCGCGTTAACTACCGCATAAAGAAATATCGAGCTAGCGAGTCCGACAGCGAGATAGAGTCCGAAACTGTCTTTGGAGGATTTCGCAACCTTTATCGATCTAAAAAAGAACATCAGAAAGAGTGATGAGATCGCCAACACACCTAAAAAGCCCATCTCCTCACCGATAATGGCAAGTATGAAATCGGTATGAGGAGTCGGGAGGAAAAGGTTCTTGCTTATGCTCTCACCTAACCCGATTCCGAGAAAACCGCCGCCGCCGAGGCTCATCATCGACTGCTGCATCTGATAGCCCGCGCCGGACAGGTCCCCGCCCTTGAAATATGATTCTATTCTCGCTATCTGATAGCTGGAACCGAATAGAGAGAGGAGCATCAGAAGGCTGCCGACAGAGCCTATTGCGAAAAGATGGCTTATCCGAGCATTACCAATGAACAGCATGATGAATACGACCGTAATCAGTATGGCGGTCGTGCTGAAATCAGGCTGTTTCAGTATCAGCAATGACGATATGCCGATCACGATGACCATCGGAAGAAGTCCGTCATTGAAGGAGTTCATTTTGTCCTTCTTCTTTTCGAGGTAGTACGCTATGTAAGTGATAAGCGAGAACTTCATCAGCTCGGAAGTCTGCACGCTTATCCCGCTGATATATATCCAGCGTGCCGTGGGACCCGTTCCCCAAAAACGATGGTGTATAAGACCGGCGAGTAAAACTATCGCCGCGATGACTAAAAGTGGGAATGCGATCTTTTTATAAAGTCTGTAATCTATATGCATTGTCAGAGCCAGCACTCCGAAGCCTATAAGGAGTCGGACGAAATGACCCTTCAGATAGATGGCGCTGTCGCCCAGCTCTCTGCCGATAGCGGAGCTCGCGCTGTAGAGCATCACCATGCCTGTTCCCGCGATCAGCACGATAATGAACAGCAGCTGTTTATCGTAATCTCCTAAACGGAAAGGGATATGTGAAACTAACTGGTTCATCTGCCCGCTCCGTACGAATTGACCTCGTCTTTAAACTCTTTGCCGCGCTCCTCGTAATTTTTGAACATATCGAAGCTTGCGCAGCCGGGCGAGAGGAGCACCACTTCGCCGCTTTCCGCTATCATGACGGCAGTTTCCACCGCTGCCTTCATGCTTGTAGCAAAATGCACATCTTTGATTGTCCAGAAAGCCTTGGCGATCTTCTCGTCCGCTTCGCCGATAAGGATAAGTTTTTTTACTTTTTTTGCCGCAAGTTCCGTCAACGATTTGAAATCACCGCCCTTATCTCTACCCCCGGCAATAAGCACCAAAGGTTCATCAAAAGAGTTAAGAGCGACCGCCAATGAATCTACATTTGTAGATTTTGAGTCGTTGACGTAACTTACTTCATCGAGCACACGAACCGTTTCGAGACGGTGCTCGACACCTTCAAAGGAAAGGAGGGCGCTACCAGACCTGACAATGGAAGCGCCCCCTTGTGTGGTGAGAATCATGCAAGCTGCCGCATTTGCCACGTTGTGCAAGCCGCGGAGCTTAATGTCTTTAATGTCTAATATTTTTTCATCAAAACTGTCGAACTTCAATTTTAGTTCAGTCCCTTCGAGCCAGCAGCCCTCTTCAAGTTCCTTCGTGACGGAAAACGGCAACTTTCTGCTCTTGGAAAGTAAGGCGATCCGAGTCGACTCTTTGTCATCGAGATTATAAACAAAGCAATCTTCGGCGGTCATATTCTCTACGATGCGGTCTTTCGCTCCAACGTAACTCGCAAGGTCTGTATGCCAGTCGAGATGGTCGGGCGTGACGTTCAGCACGGTTGCGAGGGAAGGGTGAAAATCTTTGATCCATTTAAGTTGGAAACTGCTCACTTCCAAAATGTAGTTCGTATCGGCGCTGTCTCCGTCAATGACCAAAGAGGAGAATGGAGTTCCGATATTTCCACCGACGCGAACATCGTCAAATGAACCCTTCATCATCTCGCCCAACAGGGAAGTGCATGTGGTTTTCCCGTTAGATCCTGTGATGGCGGTTATCTTTCCTGAGGCGAACCAGCTTGCCGCTTCGAGCTCGGTGTAGAGAGGCAAGTCAGAATCTAATACATTCCTTATCACATCGGAGGATTCCGGAATACCGGGGCTGGTGACAACGAAGTCGGCATCCAACACTCTGTCGGTGTGACCGTCGGTTTCGTATGGGATATTCATACCATCCAATTCTTCAATGGCTCTGCCGAAGTTTTCCGCTCTGCCGCTGTCGCTCATGAACAGCTCCGCGCCCGCTTCCGATAAGAGCCGGGCTGCTGCTCTACCGCTTTTCCCCATTCCGAGCAACGTGATCTTTTTATTTGACAGTTCATACTTCATCTCAATTTGAATGTGCTTAAACTGATTATTGCGGAGAGGATACCTATTATCCAGAACCGCACGACTATCTTCGATTCGTCCATCCCTTTCAACTCGAAGTGATGATGGATCGGAGCCATCTTAAAAAACCGAACTCCTTCGCCGAATTTTCTTTTTGTGTATCTGAAATACAAAACCTGAATGACCACCGAGAGTGTTTCCATCAAAAAAACCGAGCCGACGAATACGAGTAGAATTTCCTTTTTGATCAAAATAGCCGCAACTCCGAGCGCCCCGCCGAGCGCCAGCGCTCCCGTGTCACCCATGATAACCTGCGCGGGTTTACTGTTGAACCAGAGAAATCCGAGCGTCGCTCCCACCATAGCGGAGAGGAAGACGGTCATTTCACCCGAACCTGCAAGATAATCTATATAGAGATAGTTGGCGATTATCGAGTTACCGGTCGCGTAAGCCATGACGGTAAAAGCGAGAGCGGCGATACAAACGAGTCCGGTCGCAAGTCCGTCAAGCCCGTCGGTTAGATTGACCGCGTTTGAGAACCATGTAACCGCGAATACGACCATCGGAATATAGAAAACGCCGTAATCTATCTGATAACCTTTAAAGAAGGGGAGGTAGCTGCGGGTACCGACCGATTCCCATTCGGGGGAGAAGTAAACTATACTGCCGATTATCAAGCCGAGCGTAATCTGTCCGAAGAGTTTATATCTTGCTACAAGTCCTTTTTCGATCTTTTTAACGACCTTTAGATAATCGTCAAGCCAGCCGACGAACCCCATCCAGCAAGTTGCAAAGAGCGCGAGTTGAACGTAATGATTAAACAGATCAGCCCAAAGAAGTGTCGGCAGAATGATGGCGGTCAGTATCAAAAGTCCCCCCATCGTTGGCGTGCCCTTTTTCGCTTGATGAGATTCCGGTCCGTCAGACCTTATCTCTTCTCCGAGTCCATGTTTATGCAAGAGTCTGATGACGAACGGACCGACCATAAAACTGATGAGCAAGGCGCTGACCGCCGCGCCGGCGCTTCTGAAAGTTATATATTGAAAAACATTGAACCCTGAAAAGTAATCTCTCAATGGATATAAAAGATGAAACAGCATCAGTTGGCGCTCCCGGTCATAAGATTTATCACGTCTTCCATTTGCATACCGCGCGAGCCTTTAACGAGTATCATATCACCGGGACTTGAAAAATCCATAAGCCTCTCGGTCATTTCTTCCTTGCTTTCAAAGTGAACTGCTTCCTTGCTGCCCTCTTTTTGCACTTCGTCTATCGTTGCCTTCGTTTCCGTACCGTAAGCGTAAACAGCGTCGAACCCCGCAGCTGACAGCTTTCTTCCTACCTGCCTGTGCTCTTCTTCGCTGTGAGAGCCTAATTCGAGCATGTCTCCTATAACGACTATCTTTTTGGAAGAAGAAGCGAATGCCGAGAGCGAATTCAGCGCCAATTGCACAGAAGCCGGATTTGCGTTATAGGTGTCGTCAATGACTATTCTTCCTGCAACTTCTAACCGGCTCATACGACCCTTAAACCCCTTGTAAGACTCGATAGCTTCACAGATGTCGGGAAGCGGCACGGCAAATTTCAAACCGATAGCCGCCGCCGCAATGGCGTTCTCAGCCATTTTTTCGCCCAAAACATTCAAAGTGAAAGGTTCGCAGCCGTTGAATTCAACAACGGCGCGTGAATCATCCTCGATTCTCAGTATCTTTCCACGCATATCGGCGTCTACATGGAGACTGTAAGTTAATTGTTTATCTAAATTTTCGGCTAACGCCTTGATATGCGAATCGTCAATATTCACGATGGCGGTCCCACCGACCGCCATACCGGTGAACAGTTCACCTTTTGCTTTCGCAACCCGGTCAACACTTCCGAAAAATTCTGTATGCGCCAACTCTACATTGGTGATGAGAGCGACGTCCGGTTCGGCGATAGAGCAGAGATAGGTCATTTCGCCGGGATGGTTAATTCCCATTTCAATTACAGCATAATCCGTGGAGTCATTCATTTCAAGCAGAGTGAGGGGGACCCCGATATGATTATTCAAATTTCCTTTGGTCTTGTGGACATTCCCGATCTTTGACAGAACAAGAGCGGTCATCTCTTTAACGGTTGTCTTGCCGTTCGATCCGCTGATGCCTACTATCGGTTGCTTTTTCAAATTCCGGTGCATATTGGCGTATTGACCGAGAAAGAGCAGAGTGTCGACAAAAGTGTAAACACCGATCGATTCATTGATCGGAAGATCATTCTCAGAATTCCATTTTCGTGAGACAACGACCGCGGCTGCTCCGTTAGAGATAGCGGATTCAAGAAAATCGTGACCGTCGAAATTGTCTCCCTTCAGCGCGATGAACAATTTTCCCTCGCTGACACTTCTGGAGTCGATAGACACGCCCGTAAGTTCTCCGCCGAACTGCTGTAGTTCGGTCAAACCTTTCATCTCTTTAAGAGAAGCGAAACTCATATATTCATTTCATCCATAAGCTCTATCAGTACCTCTTTGTCGCTAAACTTGGTCCTGACTCCCATCACTTCCTGATACGCTTCATGACCTTTGCCGGCTATCAGCACTACATCACCCGTTGCGGCGATCTTCAATGCCCTCTTCAGAGCAGCGCGCCTATCAGGTATTGACTCGAACAGCGCTTTTGAAACTATTCCCGTCAGTATTTCACTTATAACAGCTTCAGGTTTCTCACCACGTGGATTGTCGGATGTGATGATCGTAAAATCGGAAAGGGTGGAGGCAACTTCTCCCATGAGAGGTCTTTTTTCTCTGTCCCTGTCACCGCCGCAGCCGAAAACCGTTATGAGTTTCCCGCTGCCGCTCAGAATCTCACGAGAGGCGTTAATGGCATTTTTCAAAGCGTCCGGCGTGTGCGCGTAATCCACGAGAACGGTGAAATCCGATTCAATTGAGATCTTTTCGAGTCTGCCCGGAATTTGAGGAAGATCACTGAGGTCACTGCCTGGTTCGGCTCCCACAGTCTCCGCGGCGGCATAAGCTGCCATAAGGTTATAAATATTGAATTCGCCGATCAACGAAGATTTTATCTCGGTTTCAGCGTCAGGTGTAATGAGATTGAGCCGTAATCCGTCCGGCGAGTAAGAATACGAGAGCGCATGATAATCAGCTGTCGAATCTGACAGCGAATAAGTGATGAGTCCGGCGGGGGAGGAAGAAACCATTTTCTCCCAGGCGGGATCGTCTTTGTTCAAGATCGCCTTAGCGGAGGAACTCAAGTCACTGAAAAGCATCGCTTTTGACTCTCTGTATGAATCGAAATCACCATGAAAATCGAGGTGGTCGTGCGTCAGATTAGTGAAAAGAGCCACGTCAAAGGCAAGCCCCGCAGTCCTCTTCATATTCAAGCTATGCGAAGAGACTTCCATTACTGCATGAGTGGAGCCTGCCTTTAACGCGTCCCGTAAAAATTTGTTGATCTCGGGCGCTTCCGGAGTGGTCAATTTGCTATCGGTCAGGCCGCTGCCAAGATCATTTCCAATTGTTCCCATGATAGCTGTCCGGTGTCCGCCCGATTGAAGCAGGTAACGAAGTATGAACGCAGCAGATGTTTTGCCGTTCGTTCCCGTAATTCCGATAAGTTTCAGTTCCCGTGAGGGATGACCATGAAATGCTGAGGAGGCAAAAGCAAGAGCCGAGCGGGAATCAGGCGTGATCAAGAGAGGGGCGAACGATCTGTCGACAGCTTTCTCTGTAACCACAGCGCTGCAACCCTTTTCTATAGCGTCATCGATAAACTCGGCGCCGTCGAAAGTTCCCCCTGTCAGAGCGAAATAAACGTCACCCTCCTGAAGCGTGCGCGAATCATATGCAATTCCGCTCACAGGTGTGTCCTGACCCGATTTCAGCGTATATTCTATTCCTTCCATAATTTCAAATAGCGTAAGCGTTTCGCTCACTCCGATTCTTGCCCCATTGTTAATAGCACTTCGCTTCCGATGACGATGCGCTCTCCGGCAGACGGTCTCTGCTTCTTTACAATACCGCTTCCTGAGAATTTCGGATTCAAATTTCGCTCGCCTAAGATCTTCAGTGCATATCTGAGGCTCATCCCCTTAACGTTCGGCATGATGTTGCTCGGAACGGTTTCATCATGCAAATTCTGTTTTGGTTCTACATATCTGACAGTTTGAAGGCTCATAAAAGAGTTTTCCTGTTTCGCCTCTTCCCGAAGCGGTGAATTCGACCGCTCGATCTTTGTTGAAGTCCCGGAGACGAAAAGATGCGGGTTTGCATTCGCAATCCGTGTAAATATCTTTTTCACTATCGGAGCGGCGACCTCTCCTCCGTAGGGAAGGTATGTTTTAGGATCATCCACAATTATCAGGCAGAGAAATTCAGGATCTTCTGCGGGAAAAAACGCCACAAATGAAGCATAGTAATCGTTTGAGTGCTTACCGTCGATAATTTTCTGAGAAGTTCCGGATTTTCCCGCCACCCGGAATCCCCTCATATACGCCTTCTTTCCCGTTCCTACTTTTACCACTCCGAGAAATAATTCTTTAAGCTTTTCGGAAGTTTCGGGCGACATCACCCGCCGGATGACCTTTACATCATCAGAGAAATCAACACTGCCGTCGCTCGATTTGGCGGAACGGATTATCTGAGGTTTAAGAAGATATCCTCCATTTGCCGCCGCTGCGTAAGCCATTGCGAGCTGGAGCGGAGTGACCGAGACTTCATACCCGATAGCGACCTCAGCTAAGGAGAGCGCAGACCATTTTTTCAATTCTCTCAGGATCCCGTTCGATTCGCCGTCTAAAGAGAGTCCCGTTTTATTTCCGAATCCGAACGATCTCGCCATTTTGTAAATATTCTCCCGACCGGCGTTTTGAGCTACCTTTATGACTCCCACGTTACTTGAATTATAGAATACCTGATTGAACGTCAGCCAGCCGTAAGGTTTATGGTCGGAAATCGAAACATTCAGTATATCTATCTTTCCGTTTTCGCAGAAGATGAGGTCCGAATCGTTGTATAGATTATGTTCGATCGCGGTTGTAGCGGTAACGAGTTTGAAAGTCGACCCCGGTTCGTAAATATCGGTGATCGTTCTGTTCTTATAGTTAGCAACGGGATATTTCGTATACTCGTTCGGATTGAAACCGGGCGCGCTCGCCATAGCAAGCAGTTCACCCGTACGAGGCTGTAAGATAATACCGATAACATTTTCAGCCTTTTTACTCTTGTAGGCCGAGAGTATTTCTTCCTGGAGAATTATTTGATATTCACGGTCTAACGTGAGGATCAGATCGCCGCCCGGGATCGGCTCAACAGTGCGGGAAAGGAGACCGGAGAGATCTCTGCCCTTGCCATCGATCTTGAAACTCTTATGACCGTCGGTTCCTTTGAGGAATTCATCATACGTTTTTTCGATTCCTTCTATACCTCTGTTGTCTATATCGGTAAAACCGATGACCTGAGCGCCAATTTCGTCATACGGATAAAAGCGTTTACTCTGCTTGATCGCCGAAATACCTTTAAAATCATGCCTTATAATAGCCAGACCCTTAGCCGGAGCGACCTTTCGCTCCATCCAGACGAAATTTTTGTCGGTCGATAGCTTCTCCATATAGTAGGAGGTGGATTTCCCGAAAGTTTCGCTGAAAACCTTCGCCATAAGCTCGGGATTCTCGACAACAGGGG
This sequence comes from Fidelibacterota bacterium MT.SAG.3, assembly GCA_004402895.1. GTDB lineage: Bacteria > Fidelibacterota > SORT01 > SORT01 > SORT01 > SORT01. The sequence continues at coordinate 22,775 of SORT01000009.1, forward strand.
GGTGCGCTCCCAAGTCATAATGCGGCAGATTCATCGTCAAAGCGGTTCCGTTTCTGTCTCTTATCGTACCGCGTTCCGCTACAAGCAGCAGTTCCTGATTATAAAGGTTATTCCGCACCAGCTGCACGCTCTCATGGTTCACTACCTGCAGCCAAAAGAGCTTGCCCATTATCAACAACCATCCGGCTAAAACAATGACAGACAGAACAGCAAGACGAATGTTCACTTTTGAACTTTTTTTCTTTAATGTTCTACTTTTTCGTTTCACTCTATCTGCCCTTGCTATAATGATTTACAGAAACTTCATTAACTCTTGCGGCAAGTCTGATAGGCTCCGGTTCCGGGAAGACCATATCTAATTCGTTCTTTGCTTTGTCGGTGATCCTGTCCGACCGGGAGAGATGTGCGATCTCCGCATCGAGCAGGTTCAGCGCCGTGCGGTTTTTCGACAGTTCCTTGCTCAAAATTGAGATATCGTTCAGAGTGGCGGTGACCTCATTATTCAGCCAAACGTAGCCGATCATCAGAGCGAATGAACTGATAGTAAGGAAAATGAAGCCTATTGCCGAACCCTCGCCCTTCTTTTTGGCGAGTTTGGCTCTCTTCGGGCGTTTGATTCCTTTATTTAACGATTTTAGCATTTTCTACAATTTCTCCGCTGCTCTCAACCGGGCGCTCCTCGAACGGGGATTACGTTCGATTTCCGATCCGGTCGGCTTTATCACCTTTTTGGTGAGTAATTTCAATTCTTTCACCTGTTCTCTATAGCCTGTAGGGCTTTCAGGGTCTTGTATGTGAGATTTAGAAAGATCCCGCAGCAAATTTTTGACTATCCGGTCCTCGAGGGAGTGATAGGAGAGAACAACGATCCTTCCTCCTTTTTTCAGCAGTTTTATTGCGGCTGTTAGACCCTCTTCGAGGCTTGAAAGCTCGTTATTTACCGCTATCCGCAGCGCCTGAAAGACCCGCGCGAGCGATTTCGTCTTCATATTTCCCATTATGACCCTCTTAACGATAGAAGAGAGGTCGGAGGTGGTTCTGAGCTGTGATTCTTTCTGAAAATTGACTATCGCAGTCGCTATCTTTCTGCTGTGCCGTTCTTCACCATATTCGTAAATGAGATCCGCTAACTCTCTTTCTGTCAGCGATTTAATCAAATCGGCTGCACTGATCCCTGAATCCTGATCCATCCTCATATCGAGAGGACCATCCGAGGAGAAGGAGAAGCCGCGTTCCGGAAGATCTAACTGAGTGGAAGAGACGCCGAGGTCGAGTAGAACGCCGTCAACGCCCTTAATACCTCTCCGTTCTGCGATCTCGTTCATCATCGAGAAGTTGCCCTGAAATAACTCAACCTTTGCAGTGGAGTCCTTGAATCGTTCTTTGCAATATTCAATTGCGGTTGCATCTTTGTCAATCCCTATGTAAAGGGCTTTATCGGTTAGTCTGTCAAGTATAACTTCAGCGTGACCGCCACCTCCGATAGTTCCGTCAATATAAACCCCATCCGGGTTTATGGTTAAAAACTCTGTTACTTCTTCCGCCATAACCGGGGTGTGTCTTTCATTTCCGCTGAAATCAGACCCCATGACGGATTCAACTATAAAACTATCTTTTCGGCGAGAGCCGCTAACTGCTCTTCGGTCAACTTTTCGTCGTCCGAACTCTTCTTATCCAGCTCTCCCGGATCCCAAATCTCTATTTGTTTCAACATTCCGATAATGACGGCGTCATTGGTCAAGCCTGCAACTTCGAGGAGGCTTTTAGGTATCGTTATCCTCCCCTGGCTGTCATATCTGCAAATGGTGGCGTACCGTGTCAAATCTCTAAGCCATTTCTGATCTATAGGGTTCATTCGAAGGAGTTTCCTGGTCAGATTTTCTTCGAACAGTGACCATTCCTCAAAAGGCATGGCGACAAGGCATTTATCCTTAGCAATACTCTTCGAAATAACAAAAGTCCTGTTATTCGCGGGGTGCAGTACCTTTCTGAAAGGGGCAGGTACATTGACTCTGCCTTTTTCATCTATCGTGTACCGATACTCACCTAAAAATGAATTGGGTTCGGGTGTCATTACCTTATCTTTATTTAAAATTGCTAATATTTAATTATAAAAAGCGGGCTTTTACCCACAATTACCCCATAACATACACAATTACCCATTGTTGTCAAGGAAAATATTCATTATATATGAATCTACTTTAACCTAAACCGCTGAAACACTTATATAACATAGCATACAACAAATAAACTTTTTTCGGCTTTACTTGAATTGAAAGGGCGAATTACCCTCTGCTACTGAATTAAGCTATCCGCACTTAATGGAGTTGTTTAACTACATACTGAGTGTTGATAACTTCTATGAGTATATATGGTATTGGTAGGGGGAAGTGGGAGTGCGGGTTAGGGCTTGCGATAGTCCCGCCATCGGCGCGGTTCTAATCGCACGGCACGTGATAGATTTCCCTCTTATCAGAGGGAAATTTGATCGCATCATAGATGCGATATTTTCGCGGTCAGGATAAATCCTGACTCGCACGGTGCTTGATAAAGTTGTGGCAGTCAGGACTTGTCCTGACGCTTTTAGAAAGAGGTTGTTCGGTCAGGGCAAGCCCTAACCCGCACTTAAAAAGCGGCATCGCCGCTCAATCATCATCTTTGACATTGCCGCGGAGGCGTTTTAGATTGCCTCTTGCTTTCTTATTTCTCAGTCGTTTTTCTTTAGAGGCGGCGGTCGGTCTGGTTTTACGGCGCGGTTTCGGTTTGTGGAGCGCTTTTAGTATCAGCGTTTTAAGCCGTTCCAACGCTTCCGCTCGGTTCTGCGATTGCGAGCGTGAAGTGCGCGCGTCGATCAGAAGAATGCCTTCTGAATTGACTCTTTTTCCAGCCAACTTTATCAGTCTCTGTTTAATTTCGTCCGGGATGGAGGTGGAGTTACGAATATCGAAGCGGAGTTGAACCGCAGATGCTACTTTGTTGACGTTTTGTCCGCCCGGTCCGGATGAGCGCACAAAATCGAAACGGATTTCGGCGGTTTTTATTGTTATATCAGAGTTTATTTCGAGCATTGCAAGTACCGAATGCCTACAAAAGAGTATCTCAATCTTCTAAGACTTCTCTTATCTTCTTTCCGAGTGACGAGGCGGTAAACGGTTTCTGCAGGAAGAATAGACCTTCGTCTATTATCCCGTGTTTGGCGATCACATCGTCGGAATAGCCCGATATGAAAAGCACTTTCATATCCTTCCGTTTCTTGGCAAGTTTTTCGGAGAGTTCCCGCCCGTTCAATCCGGGCAGAATGAGGTCTGTCAAGAGGAGATTGATCTTATCCTTGTATTTACGTGAGATTTTCAGCGCTTCCGCGGAATCTGAAGCCTCTACAATCAAATATCCGAGCTCTTTGAGTATAAGCTTCAGAACCTCTCTGACCTCTTTGTCATCTTCTACGAGTAAAATGACCTCATTTCCGTGATAATCCTTTTCGGCGATAGTTTCATGTTTCAGCTCTTCCACCGGCTCATCGATCTTCGGCAGATATATCTCGAATGTGCTTCCTTTTCCAGGCACGCTATGGCAGGTTATCTCACCGTTGTGTTGTTTTACGATGCCGTAGACCACGGAAAGGCCGAGTCCGGTTCCGTGTCCTTTTTCCTTAGTAGTGAAAAACGGTTCGAATATATGTTCTCTTATTTCGTTGGTCATACCCGGACCGTCATCAATTACGGATATGAGTACGTAATCGCCTGCTGCCAGTGCAAGACCCGCTTTTATCTGTTTATTGCTCACAGTTACGTTCTCAGTAAGAATGGTAACCGTACCTTTATCTCCAAGTGCATCCTTGGCGTTAATAACAAGATTTATCAGCACTTGTTCTACCTGGATAGGATCCGCTTTGATATTCCATAATCCCGAACTCGGTTTCATCTTTATGGAGATCCCATCGCCAATAGAGCGTTGGAGCAGATCACCGACAGAGAGGAGGGTAGTGTTGATATTTATTACATGCGGCTCAAGAACCTGTTTTCTTCCGAACGCCATCAATCTTGCCGTGAGTTGAGTGGCACGCGTGGCGCTTTTGTTTATTGTGTTCAGTGCATTTTTCAGCGGATCGTCGTCTTTGAGGCGGGAGAAATGCATCTGAGACAGGGCAAGAATAGGTGTCAGCGCATTGTTAAAATCATGTGCTATCCCGCCGGCAAGATTGCCTATAACTTCCATACGCTGCGCGTGACGGAGCTGTTCTTCGGCGTTGATCCTGTCTGTCATATCGGAGCCGATGCTTGCTGCGCCGAAAATTTTACCGGACGAATCTCTAAGAGGAGTGTTATTCCAAGAGAATAGCAGATTATCCCCGTCTTTTGTAATAATTTCGTTATCAAAGTGAGAGGGTATTGAACCGGTGAGAACATTATCCAAAAACATTTTTCTTAAATTATTTCTTATCTCTTCGGGGAGGAAAATGTCGAACCAATTTTTCCCTAAAATGTCACTCTTCCTATGGCCTGTTTTTTCCAATAGGTAATCGTTGCAAAAGATGATATTACCTTCGAGATCAAGGAGAATGGCTATCATTTTAAGGTTTTCAAGTAGCTCGCGGAATCTCCGTTCAGTCTGGAGCAATGCTTCTTCAGATTGTTTATGTTGGGTTATATCCCTGATAATTCCCTGATAATGTAAAACCTTGCCATCGGCTGACGGTCTGATAGTCGCAGAGAGCAAACAGTCTATAGCTTTTCCTTTTTTGTTTTTGAGTTTCAACTCGTAATCTCTGACAAAGCCGTTGGATTCTAAATCGTGAACGAATTTAAAACGGTCATCGGGATTGTGGTAAAGGTCTCTTGCGGTGATCTTCTTGATCTCTTCACGAGTGTAACCGAAGAGCTCCAAGCCCGACTCGTTTATCTCTATGAAGCGTCCATCAGGGCCGGTGACATAAATGACATCCCGCGATTCTTCAAATATTGAACGGTATCTTCGCTCGCTTTCAGCTAACGCAAATTCAGCAAGCTTTTGCTGTGTTATGTCTCTTGCGACAGCCTGAAAACCTCTTACTTTACCATCGACGATAATGGGTTGAACGTTTTGACCGAGCCATATTTCCGATCCGTCGCCTCTTATTACAGGGAATTCGAAGTAGGTATTCGGAACTTTATCCCGAAACTGTTTCGTGTAGAATTTCAGAGCAATTTTGCGATAATCTTTCCTGATCAGACTCAGATAATTTTTTCCTAACAGCTCCTCTTTTGATAATTTCATGATGACGGAAGCATTAGGATTAAAGTAAGTTGAATTGCCTCTCCGATCGGTTTCATATATCATGTCGCTTGCATTATCGATAATGTGCCTGAATCGAGCTTCGCTTTCTTGGAGCGCCTTTTCCATTTTGGTTCTTTTTTTAATATCCCTCCGAAGTTTTTCCAATGCTTGATTGAGCTCGTCGGTGCGTTGCTTTACTTTATCTTCAAGTGATTTGTTGAGCGTGATGACTTCTTGTTCTATCTTTTTGCGGTTAGTGATATCCCTGGCAATTCCGAGAACAAGTCTGCGTCCTCCTATCTTGACGGGGTGAGCGCGTATTTCTAAATCGATCTTTGAGCCATCTTTTCTGTTAAAGGTGAACACGGAAGGTCCGGTAGGTTTTCCACGATCGTTAAGGAATAAATGTTTTGCCGCTTTGATTATCCCACCCACCGAAAGGAGTCTGAGCTGAAGGAAGTTTTTTCCGATGAGTTCTTCCCGTTTGTATCCGGAAAGCTTTTCAGCCATCAAATTTCCGTCAATAAAATAGCCTTTTAGATCATAAAGAAAATATGCATCCGGCGCGTAGTCGAAAATTACGTTTAGTTCTTCAGAATTATAACCCTCTCCAAAGTAGCTGGAAATATTATCATTGATCGAGGATTTTTCCCCCGGTTCTTTCTCGTCGGTGAGTTCTAATTCTTTATCCGGTATCCCTTTCGTCTCTTGAGATTTTTTCAATCAGAACCTTTTGTAATGAGCCATATTAACAACCCCAGCAGCTGAGCATACCATAAAAAACAGTAGCATGATTTTGTATAACTTGTATTAAAATTTAATTATTAACACAAAATATAAAGCCCGACGTTCATTTTTAAAAGAGAAAATATAATAGAAAACAGCGTTATTCGTTTCATTTCTCTAAATATGTTTATTTTAGCTTGATATTACAAGAGTTAGAACGTTTTAAAACGTTCAATGTTTTTCCTATATCGGTTTCTTAAACGAATTAGATAACCATTCCTAAGCTGTTGAAAATGTGAGGTATATCAACAAAAATCGTCAATTTGACAGGGAACACACTCGGCTACTCTCGTCTGATTAGCTTGATTTAATGAGGAGAGGAGTAGAATGAACGGTAAAAATAGATCACAGAGCGGACGAGAGGAGGAATCGAGGAGAGCATTTATCGGACTTTGCATCGCAATGGCGGGGTGTGATTCAAAGATGGACATCAAAGAGATTTCGAAGCTCAGAAGAGTTATGGACAGATACGGATTTTCCGAGAAAGAAGTAGTGCGTGAACTAAAAGAATTTTCCAAAATGAATATCGAGGAGGCGTTACTATATGGAAGAAAGTGTATGGCAGCTCTTCCCGAGTTAGACGAGGATTTACAGAAGAGATTGTTGATTTCTCTTACAGAAATAGCCTTAGCTGAAGACGATTTTGAGGAGACCGAAATGAGTGTGATGAACACGGTCATGCACCGGATCGGAAATGATTAGTTTCAGGGATCGGTTTTGAAAATCTCCTGAAGCCACCAGAAGATCGTCAAGTAAACGAAAGGTAAAAACAGTTGAGGATTCACATACCAATCGCCGTAGAAATATTCCAAGTAAGCAAGAGAGCCGAAAACCGAATAGAGAAACATTTGTTTTCTGCCAATCTTAACTATCGACCCGAACGGCAGCAGCCAATAAAGATATTGAATTGCCCAACCGGGAGTCAACAGCAAGAATCCCATTAAAGAAATTTGTATAGCCTCGGGCAGTGATCTCCCTAAAGATTTAGCTCGTGCCGCTAAGAGCGCAGAAGTCGTGAAAGCGATCAGCACAAACATACGTTTGTATTGCATGAGCTCAGTAAAAATTCCCGGAAAATATTCGTATACCGAACCCCAGAATCCGAAATAACCGGAGCGGCTCATGTAGCCGAAGACCGTAGTTTCTATCAGGTCGGGATTGTAAATGTAGTAAGGACTTAGCATGAATAGGAATATAAAGAGTGTCAAGAGGGGCAGTAACGCCATTTCCTTCCAACTTCTTGCGTAAAGTGTGAATGCGATCAAAGCAGGTAGAGTTATCTGTTTGACCGCTGTACCCAAAGCCGCCAGCAGGGACGAGAGCAGGTTCGGCCGACTGCTTGAGGAAATCGTCAGATAGTATGAACCTAACAAAGCGGTGAATGCTATCGAACCGAACTGCGGGTGAAAAATCGTTATTATCACCGTGAGCGGATTGAGAAAATATAATAGCTGAGCTTTCAGGCTATCCGTATAAGAATAATTCAATTTTTCCGTAATGGCTTTTATTATAAACAGCAGGATCAGATCGTTCAGCAAAAGTAAGATTCGAACGAATATATAAAAATAAATTCCGGTCAGATTGGAAAGATGCATCAGTGCGCCAAGCATGAGAGGCCAGATAGCTGTCCATGATACTCTGCCGGTTGCGTAAATGTCGCCTCCGTCGACCACCGTTTCCGCCACCACTACCCAGGTGGACATATCAATTGTAGCAGAAGGTTGAACAGCTACAATTAGCCGGATCAAGATTCCGGCAGTGATCAAAAATTTCCAAGAAATGGCCAGGGAAGTCTCCGCTTTGCTCATAACGAACAGAGATGCGCTCATGCATGACAGCGCAATCGCTAAAAAGAGCGAGATCGATGAAAAGAGTGAGTTGATCGGCAATATAAACACGAGCGAAAAGAGAAATACGGAGAGGATAAATAACGGCCATATACTGATGTTTGATCTGTAAATTTGTACGATAATTTTATTCAATTTAAGATTCAACTTCGTTATGAAATATCATTAAAAGGAATTTTACTCAAGATGATGATACAATAGTAATCATGAGCGAAGTGATCGTTATTCATGCTTGTATTCTCTCCTTAATTAACAGGAAGAATAATAAGGAATATTTTTATGAACTGAAATGTTATATATTTTGGATTGAACCGGACACCTATTTCCTCTCCCCTTGAGGGGAGTGTCTGTCAGCTGTCGGACGAGCCTCTCCGACCCCAGCCCGACACCGGTCTGGCGGGGAGGCTAACAATAATGGTGAACCGAACCTATAGAATCGATTATTCAAGTGAGACTAATAAACACAGTTTAATTCTGCTCACACAGGCTGTGATAATGACTTTAAAATATTGGGAAAGGGGGGAAGGCTGATATCAACCCAGACTCAAACTCTCCACATTCGATATTACCAACTCTTTTACCGGTTGGAACTCGGGGATATGAGTAATGGAGTATTTGATCGTCTCCCCGGTAATAGGGTCGCTTTCCGCAACTTTCGAGTGCATCGAATATTTGAAAGATCCAAGCCCCTTAAGGGTGACACTTCCTTGGTCATTTAAGGCAATTTTCATGTTGGTTGCCAAGGACTTGATTACTTTCGCAGTCTTGTTCCAACGGAAACACCGCAATCATGGGCTACAGCCCGAATGAGGTGTTTATCGTTCATTTATTCCCTCCCTTTTGCCCAAAATCTTTTAGATTGAATTCATCTATTTTAAAGGCAATAGTTGTGCCAATCTATGCTGTCGAGTGTTTTTGGCTTAGACTCTATATCACTGATTTAAATTAGACCGTTGAATCGAGAAATATCGGCAATATATTGCCGCTTTAAGATGCAAAACGGTAATATACTGCACATTTCACATTTGAGGCTCAAAGCAGGGGAGAAAGAATATGCTCCGCATATTCGGTTGCGCCATGAAAAATGAACCTCAGTATGCGGAGCATTGTGGTTGTTGGGGATGTCTAAAAATTTAAATGGGATGGCTCATTTAACTATCCTATCGAGTGAAGGCATTCTCACCGGTTGCCAGGAGACGATGCCGTCCTTGTTGATTATTGCAGAAAATTCTAATCCTGTATAATTACCTCTTGCTATGAGCGTGAACTGCTCACCTGTAATATCTGCTACTTCATAGGTGCCCCATTCATAAGTCGAATCGATGGCGAAGTTCGTAATATCGGAATGGGTGATGATCTTTGGAGCGTCCATACCTCTGGATACCGGCGTTCTCCAATACAATTTTGAAACTTCCGATATTTCCTGCACTCCCTGCATGAGTTGGTTAAATTCCATTAAAAGGACTTTTCGCTCTATGTTAAAGTCAGCGAGCAGATACTCATATTGTCCGTAAATCTTGTCCTGAAATATTTCGTTCTCAACCTTTACTTCGTTTATTACATACCAACCGATGCCGGACGTAATTAAGATCCCGAATATCGATATTACCAATACCACCATTGCTGATTTATTTTGATTCATCATAGAGTTTCCTCTTTATTGTTCGTTAGAGTTAAGTTTTCAATAATTCGGTTCATATCTATTAGCTCCCGTTTTGAGTCGTTGGCGGCAGAGGGAGCTGCCGCCGTAATATCTGACTCGTTAGATCCTATCATTCACTCACTTATGGCATTGTTATCGTTGGAGTTCCCGAAACCCCATTCTGAGTCACTAGTGCAACTATTATAACACCTTCATTTGCTCCTGTTGCTGTAAGCGTAAAACTTGTTACTGCAGGCGCTGACAAAACGTAGGTTCCATTTGCATTTGATGAATCGGCTCCAAATACCACAACATCGGTTACAGCGGAAAAATCTCTCGCTCCACCGCCGAGTGCGGCGGGTTTACGCCAATATGCCGCTGCCGTTGATGCGATATTATTTACATCCTGGAGTAGCGCGTCTCTTTCCGCGTTGATCGCGCCTGTAGTGAACATATTAATTCCTACCACTACTGCAACTCCGACGATTATAGTACCGAGTACAATAAGCAGTAATTGTTGTTGACCCATGATTCTTCTCCTTTTACCTTGTTTTTTGTTTTTTCATAATGTTACTGTTCATATTCCGCCTAACAACACAACGCTGGTAAAATCCGTATCCGATCCTGACTCTCCTGATACCCGTTTAATTTACCGCTCATCATTTTTCCATCTCTGTTCATGCCACAAAGATATAAATGTAAAACTATAGTGATATGACACAGAGCACGTTATACACGATTTAGGCGGTTTGCACGCTAATTCTGTGACTTGTATCATAAAAACAGGAGAACTTATGTTATCCAAGTCACAATCGGTTCAGATCTAAATGTATATGTGAAATATGAAAGTAAATATCAGCTCCCGTTTCATTTTTAGTTTTCACCCTGAATTGAGCACAAATTATGCCGAAAAGTTAAGAAAATTCTAAATTATATCTTGACTATTTACAGGGGCATGATAAGTTTACGCAGCTGTGAAATGCCACCATAGCTCAGTTGGAAGAGCAGGGGTTTTGTAAACCTCAGGTCGCGGGTTCGAATCCTGCTGGTGGCTCTGATTAGAAGGTGGCGTGGCCGAGTGGTTAAAGGCGACAGACTGTAAATCTGTTGGCGTATGCCTACGGTGGTTCGAATCCATCCGCCACCACGAATTGTAATGTGGAGTAAGAATCCTATTATTCCCCTCTAAGAAGAGGGGTGCCTCGCAGAGGCGGGATGTGTAAGAATTGTGCGGTCAGGGCTCCGAAGGAGTGTCTTTGACATAAACCCTGACCCGCACTGAAAAGATTGCGAGAGTAGCTCAGTGGTAGAGCCCCGGCCTTCCAAGCCGGATACGCGGGTTCGATCCCCGTCTCTCGCTCAAATAAAATCTCATTAACTTTCCGAAGATTTTTCCAACTGTTTTTTCGTGTATTATAGTGATCTTCAGGTGGCATATTGCGGTCACACTATCGGCAAGAGAATTATTGCTTGGTATATTCAATCACGGTAAAGGTTGTGTAACCACCTTTTGTCTCACTACTCGTCAAGGTAAGCTTATTGCCCGATATAGAATATTCATAAACGTCATCACCATCACCCGCCCCATACATAGTGAGCGTATCTCCATCAACCCACCAGCCGCCTGAGTCCGTTTGTGTTTCATCAGGATATTTGATTTCCGCTGACCATCTGTTATCATCGCTGATAGTTATGGTAAATTGCAAGTCATTAACGAATGTATACACGAAAGTAGAATCAGGATTTGAGATCGATCCCCAATAAATAGTGAATTTCTCCGCTTTCCACGTGCCAACTAATTCGTGAGTTTCCGGCGCCGTTATCTTGTCCTCACCACATGCAGAAAAGATTGATAATGCCAATGATAGCATCAAGATTAAGATTTTCAAAGAATACATTATCTAACTTCCTCTATTGCAAATATAATTGTCAATACGGCTCCACCAATCTAGCTACTTCTTTAGCATAAGTCAAATATTACCTGAGTAAATGGTTCTTACCGTTTCTAATTATGTGATTTTATCTGGACGAGGAGAATGATGTGATTGAAATAGAGGATCCCGTCTCTCTCTTAACATAGTTTAATTTAAGTAATCATTTATCTTGCGGAGGATTTCACAAATTGGTATCTTCCTTCTTTAACAATGGAGGTTCCAGTGCCTGAACAGAAAAATGTAGGTCAGCTTGACGGTATAATAAGGATAATTTTAGGGTTCGGCTGTGTAGGGTTGGTCGTTTTTCATTTCATTGGTGATGGTATTCTCCCGATCTATGGACTCATACCGGTGCTGATCCTTATCCCGTATTTCCTTAAAACCGGATATACTAAAGTATGCCCGATTATGAAAGCGATGAATGTTTCAACGATAAAAAGCGATGAAGCATAATCGATGACATCCGAGCCTCATTGACGTCATTAACCGATTTAATTCGCTGAAGCAGGAAAGTTGAACCAATAGATTTTGTCCATATTAGAAGAATGAGTACTAAGAGTTGATATATAAAGTCCAAGCTAGAATTAAAAAAAGCAAATCTGAAGAGTTTAGTCAGCTGCTCAAGGGCGGGAGTTTGGAAGAGCAAGCGCCCGACGGTCCGGAAATTTTAGCCTCGATGGATAGGGCTACGGTGGACTCTTCAGGTTTAGTCAGATGGACAGAAACATGTTATTGTCCAACTCCATTGAGACATGAACGGGGAACGGTTTACGATAAATATTTCTCCGATCTCCAAACCGAAGAGACAACGGATCATGAAAGGTTTGAGGGAGAGCCGTTCAAAGAGCATATTTCTAAGAATTAATGCTTTTGATCTTCCCAAGCTACAAGCCTGTCTGCCCGGCTGTCGTGCAGCGGTTTTATCAGGATAACGATGATGGCTCTTTTGAACTGAAAAACGCTGAATGAAAGCAATTGTCTATTACAGCTATGGTTCACCTGATGTTCTCCATCTCAAAGAAATAGAAAAACCTGTTCCTAAGGACGATGAGGTCCTGATAAAAGTCCGGGCGGCGTCCGTGAATCCACTTGAGTGGCATTTTATGAGAGGCAAACCGTACTTTATGCGACTAATGGGTATAGGTCTTCTAAAACCAAAAAACAATATTCTCGGAGTTGATATGGCGGGACAGGTTGAATCGGTCGGCAGAAATGTAAAGCAGCTTCAGCCGGGTGATGAGGTCTTTGGAGGAAGTAATTCCGGGGGAGGATATGCCGATTATGCCTGTGTAAGTGAAGATCGATTAGCACTGAAACCTGCAAATATAACTTTTGAGGAAGCGGCAGCTATACCTATAGCGGGCCTCACCGCCTTACAAGGTCTTCGAGATAAGGGAAAGATTCAGCCAGGACAAAAAGTTTTGATAAATGGAGCCGGCGGTGGTGTTGGTACGTTTGCGGTGCAGATAGCAAAATCGTTCGGGGTTGAAGTGACAGGAGTGTGCAGCACAGGGAAATTGGAGATGGTCAGTTCGCTCGGGACAGACCGGGTGATTGATTATACTCAGGAAGATTTCACTGAAAATGGTCACAGATATGATCTGATACTGGACAATGTGGGAAATCGTTCGATTTTCGACTTAAAACGTGCTTTAAATCAAAAGGGAATTTGTGTCATAATCGGATTTTCCCCTGCTATAATGTTCCAAACTCTGTTCTTAGGGCCATTGATATCAATGACCGGGAGTAAAAAAATTGGTCTTATGTCCGCGAAAATAACCGGAAAGGATCTGGTTGTATTGAAAGAACTTTTTGAAGCAGGCAAAGTAAAATCTATTATAGACAGACGCTACAAGTTAAGTGAAGTCCCTGAAGCAATCCGGTATCTGGAAGAAGGTCACGCTAAAGGCAAGGTAGTCATAATTTTGGAGCATGAGAGCAAAACCTAACATATTAGAAGGAATTGAAATGACAAACCGTATCGACGAGATATCACCGCTTATTTACGCAAGGGTCGCTGGGTTCTTGTACCTGCTAATGATCCCACTCGGTATCTTCGGCATCTTATATGTTCCCTCCGCTCTTATTGTGTCGGGAGATGCCGCAGCAACAGCCAATAATATCATGGCATCTGAATCGCTTTTCCGTCTAAGCATAGTTAGCGCTCTGATGGTACAGATAAACCAAATATTGTTGGTTCTGGTTTTATACAAGTTGCTCAAGCCCGTAAACATAATCCATGCTTCACTTATGGTTGTATTCGCTCTTGTAGCTGTGCCTATAGCGATGCTCAATGAGTTTAATCAGTTCGCTGCCCTGTTACTATTGAGCGGCGCTGACTACTTGACATCATTTGGGGCAGATCAGCTGCATGCTCAAGTGATGTTTTTTCTTGATCTGCATGAACAAGGTATTTTCATTGCCCAGCTGTTTTGGGGTCTTTGGCTATTTCCTATGGGTTATCTGATCTTCAAGTCGGATTTTCTGCCCAAATTTATAGGCGTCTTGTTGATGATCGGATGTTTCGGTTATCTGATAGATAGTTTTATATTCTTTCTTCTGCCCACTATCGATGTAACACTCAGCGGTTTTACGTTTTGGGGGGAGTTGTTATTGCCCTTATGGCTTCTGATCAAGGGTGTAGACGTCGAAGAGTGGGAAAAACGCGCTCTTGAATCTGTCTGAATATAATCTACGCCGAGTGGGAAGGGAGTTCGATTTCGAGATAGTTTCCGGTAAGACATGCGTGACTGCGCCGAATCAAAACGATCTTGAAGGAATCTTATGAAAGCAATTCTGTTTGAAAAATACGGACCGCCGGAGGTTCTTGAACTAAGAGAAATAGAAAAACCTATTCCTAAGGACGATGAGGTCCTGATAAAAGTCCGAGCCGCATCTATAAATTCATGGGACTGGGAGCTTCTTAGGGGTAAGCCTTTCGTAAACCGCCTATTGTTTGGGCTTCTAAAACCGAAAAAAATAAATATACTCGGATGTGACATAGCGGGGAGGGTAGAATCGGTCGGCAGTAACGTAAAACAGCTTCAGCCGGGTGATGACGTATTCGGAGATATTTCTCAGGGGAGTTGGGGCGGTTTTGCCGAGTATCTGTGTGCGCGTGAAAATGTACTCGTAATTAAACCGCCCAGTATGACATTCGAAGAAGCAGCGGCTCTGCCTCAAGCCGGACTCCTCGCCCTCCAGGCCCTTCGCTATAAAGGAGAGATCCGAAAAGGACAAAAGGTTTTGATCAATGGCGCCGGTGGTGGTTCGGGTACGTTTGCGGTACAGATCGCCAAATATTTCGGGGCTGAAGTGACAGGAGTGGACAGCACAGAGAAATTGGATCTGCTGCGTTCTATCGGTGCAGACCGGGTCATCGATTATACTCAAGAAGATTTCACCGAAAACGGGCAGCGTTATGACCTGATCCTTGATGTCGTGACCTATCGTTCGATTTTCGATTACAAACGCTCACTGAGTCCTAAGGGCATTTATGTCATGCTCGGAGGAGGTTCCTGGGCTCGAATCTTCCAAACCCTGTTTCTGGGACCATTGATCTCAATGACCGGGAGTAAGAAAATGGGTATACTGATGCATAAACCGAACATAAAGGATCTGAATTTTATGATCGAGCTTTTTGAAGCCGGGAAAGTAAAATCTATTATAGACAAACGTTACCCGTTTAGTGAGACTGTTGAAGCTTTCCGCTATTTTGGAGAAGGACACTTTAAAGGAAAAGTAGTCATAACTGTGGAGCATAATGACAAAACCTAATATAATGTTGCAGTTGACGGCGATTCTTTCCTTACGAGGAAGATTATACTGTTGAAGTAATGTGAATTAATTGAATAATCAGAAAAGGAGGAAGAGATGCTCACTCTTTTCGGCTCAATTGCCGTTGCCGTCATGTTATTGTCCTACTGGTTCGAGCCGAGATCAAAATGGTTTGTCTTGATCTTCGCCGGTGCCTGTATCGCTACTTCAGCCTATAGCGCCCTGGCGGGAGTCTACCCGATAACAGTTATTGAGGCGCTCTGGTCGATAGTGGCGTTTCAGAGGTTCTCTCAGAGGAGTCGACAAGAGGCATCATTATGAGAGGTCTTTATAAGTATATTAATCAGTCGCTCATGGTAGTATCTATTTCAAACTAAGATAGATTTAGGAGGAAAGAGAACGTATGTTACATTTGTTGTTAACTGATCTTAAAAGCAGAGTGAGCGTTAGTTGAAGATCTCAACACTGATAATATGTTTCAATGCCGAGAGGACCATTAGAAAGACTTTAAAAAGTATCGGCTGGTCAGATGAAATTATCGTTATCGATTCATTCAGCACTGATAAAACTCCTGAGATATGCAAAGAGTTCGATCTCAAATTCATTCAGAAAGAATGGCAGGGATTCGGAAAGCAAAGAAGATGGGCAGTGGAACAGGCAAATAATGATTGGATTTTTTTCATTGATACCGATGAAGAAGTATCAATTGAACTTAAAAACGAGATAGTGAATATCAAGAAAGAGGGAGCTGAATCCGATGTGTACGCTTTTCCCAGAAAAGTTTACTACATGAATCGATGGATAACTCATTCAGGCTGGTACCCCGATCATAAAGCGCGGTTATTCAATAAGCACAAGGCATCTTGGGATGAAAGTAACATACATGAAATATTAGTTTACGAAGGGGAGGCGATCAAGCTTAAAGGCGATCTATATCATTATACATACCGGGATATAGAAGATCAGCTGGACAGAGTAAACAGATACTCAACGATAGCCGCAGAAGAACTGATCTCTAAAGGGATAAAACCGAGTTTGATCAGATCGATTTTAGGCTCAATTTGGAGATTCAACAAATTATATTTTCTGAAGTTAGGTTTTTTGGATGGTCTTGCCGGATTAACAATAGCCTCAATGGAATCTTATTATGTGATGGTCAAATATTTTAAGCACGCATATAAATATAACAGTGATAAAACCGATTCGGAACGATAAGATATTTCTCGATCTGACAGTATTTTTTATGCTTTCTTTCCCTACAGCTGAAGAAAGTACAGAAGGGAGATCATCAGGTTATTTCGAGAGGTGGGAGATCCTCTCTCCTTGAGGGGAGTGGGGCTCCGCAAGAGTCGAACCTGTTCGCCAGTCTGGACGGCATAGCCGGACAGGACTGATCTCAGACGGGGAAGATTATTGAAACCACCCCACCGTTCAGAGCGGTTCCCCTCCTTTGAAGGGAGGGGAGGTATCAGCATTTCCACTCCGATTTTAAGCAAAATGCATTCACAATCCGGGAAGTAGATAAAAAAGGCAAATTTATTTTATTCTTGGCACTTTTTTTCTTGACAGCTATATCTTTCTTTCATAACTTTATGAGCTGTCTTGCTTGTGTAAAAATTACGCTTGTTTTGAGGCGGCTGAGAGAAGAAAAAATGGGCAGATTGCCCACGTAGCTCAGTCGGCAGAGCGCGTCCTTGGTAAGGACGAGGTCACCGGTTCAAATCCGGTCGTGGGCTCTGAAAAGAAAGATGTCCCGTTATTGGGAGGGACAATAAAAGAACTGAAATAGAACCAGGAGGAGATTGATGGCTAAGGAAAAGTTTGAGAGGACAAAGCCACACGTAAATATCGGTACTATCGGTCACGTTGATCATGGAAAGACGACGTTGACATCTGCGATAACTATGTATTTGAGTAAGAAAGGATTGGCTGACGCGCGTACCTTCGATTCGATTGATAACGCTCCTGAAGAGCGTGAAAGAGGGATCACGATAGCCACGGCGCATGTAGAGTATGAAACGGAAGCTCGTCATTACGCTCATGTTGACTGTCCCGGTCATGCCGACTATATAAAGAACATGATAACGGGTGCCGCTCAGATGGACGGCGCTATCCTTGTGGTCTCCGCAGCAGACGGCCCGATGCCTCAGACCCGCGAGCATGTACTTCTTGCCCGTCAGGTCAACGTTCCTTCTATAGTTGTTTATCTCAACAAGATAGATATGGTCGACGATCCAGAACTGATAGAGTTGGTGGAACTCGAGTTAAGAGAGCTTCTCTCCAAGTATGAGTTTCCGGGCGACGATATACCAATTATTAGAGGGAGCGCACTCGAGGCGCTCAACAATCCCGATGACGCCGAGAAGACGAAGAGCTTACAGGAGTTGTTGGACGCGGTTGATTCGTATATACCGATCCCTGAGCGTGAGATCGACAAGCCGTTCCTGATGCCTGTAGAGGATGTATTTTCCATAACGGGTAGGGGAACTGTCGGTACCGGCAGGATAGAGCGTGGAGTTGTTACGGTAGGCGAAGAGATGGAGATGGTAGGTCTTAACGCCGAAGGGAAGACTACTATCACAGGCGTAGAGATGTTCCGTAAACTTCTTGACAGAGGCGAGGCAGGCGATAACGTCGGTCTGCTGATGCGTGGAGTCGACAAGGACTATCTGAAGCGCGGAATGGTCATAGCCAAACCGGGCAGCATTACCCCTCATACGAAGTTCAAGGCTGAGGTTTATATTTTGTCGAAAGACGAGGGCGGCCGTCATACTCCTTTCTTCAAAGGCTACAGACCGCAGTTTTATTTTAGGACAACAGATGTAACGGGTTTGGTCGAGCTTCCTGAAGGCACGGAGATGGTTATGCCGGGTGACAGCCTGAGTCTTGAGATCGAGTTGATAATGCCTATAGCGATGGATAAGGAGCTGCGTTTCGCCATCCGTGAAGGTGGACACACGGTCGGAGCGGGTGTCGTAACGGAGGTGATAAAGTAAAGTATGAGAGAAAAGATCACTCTTGAATGTGTTGAATGCCATCAGAGGAATTACGATACAACTAAAAATAAACATTTGCATCCGGACAGGGTCGAGCATAAAAAGTATTGCCGCTTTTGTCAGAAGCACACTACACATAAAGAGACTAAATAGAGAATTTTAATATAAAGGCCTGTAGCTCCAATTGGTAGAGCGCCGGTCTCCAAAACCGGATGTTGGGGGTTCGAATCCCTCCAGGCCTGCAGAGCAGGCACGGAAATAAAAGGAATATGATAACTAAAATAAGATTGTTTTTCGAGAGCGTCGTCTTCGAGTTGAAGAAGGTCTCATGGCCCAGCTGGGCGGAGCTCAAGGGTTCAACCATAGTAGTACTTGTCTTCTCTTTGATATTGGCGATTTTCCTATTCGGGATCGACCGGACACTCGGCGGTGTTGTAGGATATTTACTTCAGTAAGGATTATGAAAAATAAAAAACATAATATGCCTGAAAAAGAGCCGCTTGATAAAACGATAGACGGTTCCACTATGGCAGAGGATGTTGAAGCGGTTGATAGCGTCGCTCAACCCTCGAAAGAAATTGTTGAAGCAGAAGAGATCGAAAGCGAGAGCGGGGATGGTTCCGCTGCGGAAGAAGTTGATGAGACGACTGATGCAGAAACTACCGATACTGCTGCCGAAGAAACCGGAGACGAGAAACCCGAAATTGAGGTCACCGAACCTGAACCTGCTATAGAAGATGTCAAGATTGCCGAGGAGACGGATCTTTCAGAAGCTTCTGAAGAGGCAGCTGAAACCAAATTAGAGGAAGAAGAGTCGGATGAGGCTTTAGATCCGGATGATCCGGACGGTGAGCATAAAATTGATATCGGCAAAGCGAAGTGGTATGCCATTCGGACGTTCAGCGGTCAGGAGAAGAAGATAAAGGATTCGTTGTTGGCGAATATTCACCGCGAAAAGATGGATGACAGTATCTTTGAGATATTGGTTCCTACGGAGAATGTTGTCGAGATGCGCGACGGAAAGAAGCGTTCGAGGGTTAAGGTCTTTTTCCCCGGTTATGTTCTTATCCAGATGGATCTGAATAAGGAGACACGTTTCCTTATAGAAGAGACCTACGGCGTTTTGAATTTTATCGGACCGGGTAACAATCCGCAGGAGCTCAAAAAGAAGGAACTGAGGCGAATATTAGGCGATACGGAAGATCGTAAAAAGAGGAATATTATGGCTGCTCCGTATGAGATCGGTGATTCGATCAAGGTCGTTGACGGTCCCTTCAATGATTTCTCCGGTTACGTGCAGGAGATAAACGAAGAAAAACAGAAGGTCAAGGTGATGGTGTCCATATTCGGCAGGGCGACGCCGGTGGAGCTTGATTTTCTTCAAGTAGCATTAGAGAAGTAGAGGATTATGGCAAAAAAAGTAGAAGCAGTTATCACATTACATATTAAAGCAGGGGAAGCCTCTCCTGCGCCGCCCGTCGGACCGGCACTCGGTCAGCACGGCTTGAACATTATGGAATTCTGCAAAGCGTATAATTCCCGAACGGATAAAATGCGCGGATATATAATCCCTGCTAAACTTACCGTCTATTCGGATCATACGTTTTCATTTATAACAAAGACTCCTTTAGCATCCGATCTGCTGTTGAAAGCGGCGAAGATAGAGAAAGGCTCCGGGGAGCCGAATAAGGAAAAAGTTGCGGATATCAGCAATGCAGAAGTTAAAAAGATAGCGGAAATGAAGATGGTCGATCTGAATGCGGGCGATATCGAAGCGGCGATGAAGATTATCGCCGGCACGGCTCGCAGCATGGGGATATTAGTAGAGGGTAAATAAAATGAAGCATTCCAAAAGATATAATGATAGTTCCAAGCAGGTTGACCGGCTGAGAGAGTATTCGTTGAGCGATGCGGTGGCATTATTAAAAGATATGCCGGCTACGAAATTTGATCAGACTGTCGAAGTAGCAATTAATCTCGGAATAGATCCCAAGCATGCAGACCAGCAGATAAGAGGGACGGTCTCTCTTCCGCACGGTATCGGGAAAACGGTAAAAGTTCTCGCCATCACTAAGGGTGAGAAGCAGAAAGAAGCAAAAGACGCTGGCGCCGATGTGGTAGGGTTTGAAGATATTTTGGAGAAGATAGGGGGCGGATGGTCGGATATAGACGTCATTGTCGCCACACCCGACGTGATGGGACAGCTCGGAAAGCACGGAAGGATTCTTGGACCGAAGGGATTGATGCCGAATCCTAAGAGCGGCACGGTAACAAACGACATAGGCAAAGCAGTGAAAGAATTGAAAGCGGGCAGGTTGGAGATCAGGACGGATAAGTTCGGAGCCGTTCACTCCGCGGTCGGGAAGCTTTCGTTTGACAACGACATGATAGCAGAGAACATCAAAAGTCTCGTAAGTACTCTGATGCGGATGAAACCTGCGGTGGCAAAGGGTGTTTACTTTAAGAATATGACGATCTCGTCATCAATGGGTCCCGGCATAAAGGTTGAAAAGACCTCTGCGGGCGCAAAATAAGATTTGAACTTTTTTTTAATGGAGAACTGATAAATGCCTAATGCTCAGAAGATAGAAGCCGTAAAGGAACTCGTTGAGAAACTTTCCAGGGCAAAAGGGATCTATCTTGCCGATTTTACCGGATTGACGGTTCAGGAGGCGGTTGAATTCAGAAGGAAGCTTAAGGAGAACGGCATTGAGTACCGCGTTGCGAAAAACACGTTGATAAAGATCGCAGCGAAAGAAGCCAAAATTGAAGGACTTTCGGAATATCTTGTAGGTCCGACGGGGATCGCTTTGAGTTATGATGATCCCGCCAGTCCCGCGAAGATATTCTACGATTTTGCAAAAGAAAATGAGAAGATGAATGTGAAGGCGTGTTGGATGGAGGGCGAAATGTTCGGGGCGGAGAAGTTCGTGGAGATAGCCAAGCTGCCCCCCGAGAGACGAATTGTTAAGTCGCCTTATAGGGGATTTGCAGAGTCCAATGAGAACATTGGCAGCAACTCTCCAAGCGTCGATGTCCAAATTGGTTGGAACGTTGAATTCACTAAAAGACACTAAACAGGAATAGTTAAATTTTAATTATAAACATGATAAGCAGCCAGCCTGATATAGGTATGGCAAGGAGGATAGACTAAGAATGGCAACCATCAAAAAAGATGATGTAATCTCTTACCTAGAGAAAGCGAATATGCTTGAGATATCCGAGTTGATCGGAGATATAGAAGAGAAATTTGGTGTAACAGCGGCAGCGCCGGTCGCAGTAGCAGCGGTAGGAGGCGGAGATGCCGGCGGAGCAGCGGAAGAAAAGACAGAATTCGATGTTTTTCTCGCAGATATAGGCTCTCAGAAGATTCAGGTCATCAAGGCGGTCAGAGCCATGACGGATCTTGGATTGACAGAGGCAAAGGATGTAGTTGACAAAGCACCCGGTAATGTGATTGAGGGGGTCTCAAAGGAAGACGCCGAGAAAGCAAAAGCAGCTTTAGAAGAGGTTGGCGCAACAGTAGAGCTGAAGTAAATATCCGTTTCGCGCAAGAATATCTAAACTTTCAAGCGATTTATCGCAAGGAGGAATACTCTTGAAAAGAGTAAAGGGTCAATTTTTGACTCGGCAGTCCTTCGCTAAGATTCACGTATCTGTTGATATGCCGAATCTTCTTGACATTCAGCTGTTGTCGTACGAGGATTTTTTGCAGCAGAGTGTGAAACCCGAAGATAGGGAGAGTAAAGGGCTACAAGCCGTATTTGAGACTGTCTTTCCAATTGAAGACAATCATGGAAATTTTAAAATTGAGTTTCTAAATTATTTTGTAACATATCCTAAATACACTGTTGAGGAGTGCCAAGACAGGGGAATGAGTTACAGCGCGCCGCTGAAAGCGAATCTTCGACTGACGGTGGCGAGTGAAGACGATAAAAACGTTGTTGCCGAAGTTATTGAGCAGGAAGTCTTCTTCGGAAACGTTCCTTATATGACAGATCGGGGAACGTTCATCATCAATGGGGCCGAAAGGGTTATCGTCAGCCAGCTGCATCGCTCACCGGGAGTTTTCTTCGACCAGAGTATCCATCCGAACGGGACAAGACTGTTCTCGGCAAGGATCATACCTTTCCGCGGGTCATGGGTCGATTTTACTACTGATATCAACGATGCGCTTTTCGCATTGATAGACAGGCGAAAGAAGTTTCCCGTGACAACCCTTTTGCGCGCTATCGGCTATTCGACGAACGTCCAGATATTAGAGTTGTTCGATATGGCAAAAGAGCTCAAGGTTAGCTCTAAAACAATTTCCGACTATTTTGAGTCCGCTATCGCCGAAAATATAATCAATAAGGAGACAGGCGAGATACTTGCGGAGGCGGGTTCTCCCCTCAACGAAGAGGTAGTTGCCATTCTGAAGAAAGAGAAGATCAAATCCGTTACCATCTTCGATCCTACAAACGAAAAAAACGCTGAAGTAATCGCCAACACTCTGAAGAAGGATACATCCACCGACGAAGAATCGGCGCTTCGGCTTATCTATAAACAATTGAGATCCGGCGAACCGCCGAATATAGAGACTGCACGAAAATTCGTTGACAGACTCTTTTTCAGTCCTGCAAAGTACGACCTCGGAAGCGTAGGAAGGTATCGTATAAACAGAAGGTTCAATCTTAAAACGTCCGACGATGTTACGGTTCTCACCAGAGAAGATATTGTCGCGATAATTAAACATCTGATGGAAGTAAAGAAGGGTAATGAGACAACAGACGACATCGATCATTTAGGAAACAGACGGATAAAGACGGTCGGAGAACAGCTTAGCAATCAGTTCAGCATCGCTTTCGCGCGTACTGCGAGGACAATCAAAGAACGCATGAACGTGACTGACGGTGAAACGCTGACTCCTTCTGACCTTATAAACTCACGGATAATCACTTCCGTAGTTAATACGTTCTTCGGAACAAGTCAGCTGTCACAGTTCATGGACCAGACAAACCCGCTCTCGGAATTGACTCACAAGAGACGTCTGAGCGCGCTCGGACCGGGCGGATTGACGAGAGAAAGGGCAGGATTCGAGGTAAGAGACATTCATTATACACACTATGGTCGTCTCTGTCCTATTGAGACACCGGAAGGTCCGAACATCGGACTTATCTCTTCGCTTTGCACATTCGCGAGGATAAATCAACTCGGATTTATCGAGACTCCTTATATGAAAGTCAGCCATCACGGTAAATCGAGGGTGACAAAGAAAGTAGAGTTTCTATCAGCCGACGATGAAGAGAAAATGAAGATAGCGCAGGCAAATGCTCCGCTGAACGATAAGGGAGAATTCTTAGAATCGACCACTCGTGTGAGATTACGGGCGGATTATCCTCTTGTGGATATCAAATCTGTTCAATATATGGACGTTGCTCCTCAACAGATCGTCAGCGCCGCCGCGGCGTTGATACCGTTCTTGGAGCATGACGATGCTAACCGCGCGCTCATGGGTTCAAATATGCAGCGGCAGGGTGTTCCGCTTCTTAGACCCGGTACTCCTATAGTAGGAACCGGAATGGAACGGATAGTGGCGATGGATTCCAAGGCAGTCGTGCTGTCTGACGTCTCCGGAGTAGTTCAGAGCGTCTCGGCTGATAAGATAGTCGTACGCAGAGATATATCCAAGTCCGAGGCTCTTCATCAGATCACCGATGAAGGAGTGCGGGAGTTTGATCTTATCAAATTCCTTCGGACGAACCAGGATACTTGTGTCAATCAGAAGCCTTTAGTCAAGGTCGGCGATAAGGTAAAGGTCGGTGATGTGTTAGCCGACGGCGCCGCAACCGAAATGGGCGAGCTTGCTCTCGGACAAAACGTCCTGGTCGCTTTCATGCCATGGCGGGGATATAACTACGAAGATGCAATTGTAGTAAGCCAGCGGCTTTCGAGAGATGATGTCTATACTTCCATACATATTGAGGAATATGAGCTCCAGGTCAGAGACACCAAACGAGGCGAGGAAGAGCTTACGAGGGAGATACCCAATGTGAGCGAAGAAGCGACGATGGACTTAGATGACAACGGCGTTGTAAGAGTTGGAGCTGAGGTTGAGCCCGGAACTATCTTAGTAGGTAAGGTGACTCCCAAAGGTGAGACCGATCCCACACCCGAAGAAAAGCTTCTCAAAGCCATTTTCGGAGAGAAGGCGGGCGACGTAAAGGATGCCTCGCTGAAAGCTTCACCCGGCGTTCATGGAGTAGTGGTCGACACAAAAGTCTTCACACGCCGAAGCAAAGACTTCAAACAGGAAGAGAAGAAGAAAGCGGCAAAGATAAGTTATGAATTCAACAGGCGGTTGAAATGGCTCCGCGAACTTCGTAATGTGAAATTGACGAAGATCTTGGAAGGCAAAAAGAGCATGAGCTTACGCGATGTTGAAACCGGAAAGAGCGTTCTGAAAGCCGGTCTCGAGTATAATGCCGACCGAATTGATTCGATAGATTTCGACATTGTCAGCAAGGATACTCCTTGGACAGATAACACTGAAGCCAATGAATCTGTCTTCAAATTAATGAAGAACTACGAAACAAAAGTTACCGAATTAAATGAAGAGAGAGATAGGGAATCGTTCAAGCTCAAGGCGGGTGACGATCTTCCCCCCGGGATAATTCAGCTGGTAAAAGTTTATATCGCCTCGAAGAGAAAGATTTCGGTGGGTGATAAGATGGCAGGACGCCATGGTAACAAAGGTGTTGTGGCAGAGATAGTGCCGATAGAAGATATGCCTCACTTGAAAGACGGCACACCGATAGATATGATCCTAAATCCGTTAGGCGTTCCATCGCGAATGAATTTAGGGCAGATCTACGAAACTCTGCTCGGATACGCAGGATTCAAACTCGGTGTTTATTATGAGACTCCGGTGTTTGACGGCGCCCAAGTTGATGAGGTTGCTGATGAGTTGAAGAAAGCGGGGATCCCCGAAGACGGCAAGATCGAACTTTATGACGGGATCACAGGTGAGAAATTCGATCAAAGAGTGACGGTAGGAATGATATATATGCTGAAACTCTCTCACCTTGTTGACGATAAAATGCACTCACGTTCAACCGGACCCTATTCGCTTATAACTCAGCAGCCGTTAGGCGGGAAGGCGCAGTTCGGCGGGCAGCGATTCGGAGAAATGGAAGTTTGGGCGCTTGAAGCTTATGGAGCGGCTCATACACTCCAGGAGATGTTAACGATAAAATCCGATGATGTCGAAGGCAGATCAAAGACTTATGAGGCTCTGGTCAAAGGTCAGAACCTGCCTGAAGCCGGTATCCCTGAATCTTTCAACGTGCTGTTACGAGAGCTGATGGGCTTAGGATTAGATATTGAACTTAGATAGATATGATTACAAGGCTGATTTACCCCTTAGGAGGATAGTTTGGCATATATAAAACCACGACAGGCGAAGTTCAAAGAAGAATTCACCGAAATTATTATTTCTCTTGCTTCTCCCGATGCAATACTCTCTCGTTCTTACGGTGAAGTGCTTAAACCGGAGACGATAAATTACCGTACCTATAAACCGGAGAAGGACGGACTGTTCTGCGAGAAGATCTTCGGTCCGGTCAAAGACTGGGAATGTCACTGCGGAAAATATAAGAGACCGCGTTACAAGGGGATCATCTGTGACCGGTGCGGTGTCGAAATAACCCGCAAGAAAGTCCGGAGAGAGCGGATGGGACACATCACTTTAGCGGTACCGATAGTCCACATTTGGTATCTCCGCTCGATTCCGAGCAAGATCAGTTATGTCTTGGGGATGTCGGTCAAGGATCTCGAAAAGATAGTCTATTACGAGAACTATGTTGTTGTAGCTCCCGGCAGGACTACCTTAGACAAAAATCAGCTCCTGACGGAAGAGGAATACAATGAAGTTATCGAGGAGTTCGGCGAAGAGATAGAAGAAGGCGATGAACCGCTGATAGTTGAAACGGGCGGTGACGCCATCCGAAAAATGCTTTCCATTATAGTGGTACTGGATCTTATGGCAGAATTGCATGAGAAGGTTCTTACCGAGACCTCCGTTCAGCGGAAGAACGATGCTCTCAAACGGCTCCGTGTCGTGAAAGCCTTTGCGGAAAAAGAAGGCAAGAAGTTGAACAAACCTGAGTGGATGGTGATGAACATCATTCCTGTAATTCCTCCGGAACTCAGACCTCTCGTGCCTCTTGACGGCGGCAGGTTCGCCACAAGCGATTTGAACGATCTTTACCGGCGTGTCATCATACGTAACAATCGTCTGAAGCAGCTAATGGAAATACGCGCTCCTGAGGTCATCTTGAGAAACGAAAAACGGATGCTTCAGGAAGCGGTAGACTCACTTTTTGATAACTCACGCAGACGCACGGCGGTACGGAGCGGCACCAGAAGGTTGCTCAAGAGCCTTTCAGATATGCTCAAGGGTAAGCAGGGAAGGTTCCGCCAGAACCTACTCGGTAAACGAGTGGATTATTCAGGACGTTCTGTAATTGTTGTCGGACCGGACTTGCAGATGCATCAGTGCGGATTACCGAAAGAGATGGCGATAGAGTTATTCAAGCCGTTTATCATCAACAAACTTATTGAGCGCGGCTATCAGAATACAGTCAAGGGAGCAAAAAGAATGGTCGAGAGGAAAGATCCCCAAATATGGGATGTCTTAGAAGAGGTGATCGAAGATCACCCCATTCTTCTCAATCGCGCGCCTACCCTTCACAGGCTCGGAATTCAGGCATTTCAACCCGTTCTGGTCGAGGGAAGAGCTATTCGAATTCATCCGTTGGTCACTACGGCGTTCAACGCTGACTTTGACGGTGACCAGATGGCGGTACATATTCCGCTTTCAGTTGAAGCTCAACTCGAATGCCGTGTGCTAATGCTTTCGAGTCACAACATTCTCTCTCCAGCGCACGGCAAGCCGATCGCGCTCCCTTCGCAGGACATGGTATTGGGATGTTACTATCTGACGAAGACTCTTCCCGGCGCGAAGGGTGAAGGTATGATTCTCAGTTCTCCATCAGAGGCGATTATCGCATATGATCATAAAGAGATAGCATTACATGCTATTGTAAAGGTGCGGATGAACGGCGAGCTCGTTGAGACGACCGCCGGCAGGGTTATTTTTAACACTGTTGTTCCGGAAACCCTGGAGTATGTGAATAGGGTAGTAACTAAAAAGCATCTTGAGAAGATTGTGGGTGAAGCATTCAGATTGTCGGGTAACTATGAAACTGTTAAATTCCTTGACGGGTTGAAGAGACTCGGCTTTGAACATGCGACAATGGGCGGAATCTCGTTCGGTCTCGGTGATGTGGTCATCCCTCCGGAGAAAGATGGATTGGTGAAATCTGCTCGGAAGCAGGTCGATCAGATCATGGCGCAATACGATGCAGAGATCATTACCGATGGCGAGCGGTATAATAAAGTGATCGATATTTGGACCACCACGAGTTTGAAGATAGGCGACGCTATGATGACTCACCTCAAGGAAGCGGATCACGGATTTAATCCTGTCTATATGATGTCCGATTCCGGTGCAAGAGGAAACAAAGAACAGATCCGACAGTTAGCCGGTATGCGCGGACTTATGGCGAAACCGCAGAAGAGTCTCACGGGCGGCACCGGTGAGATCATTGAAAATCCTATCGTATCGAACTTCAAAGAAGGCCTTACAGTACTTGAATACTTTATTTCGACGCATGGCGCGAGAAAAGGACTTGCCGATACTGCATTGAAAACAGCCGATGCGGGTTATCTCACGAGACGTCTGGTCGACGTAGCTCAGGATATGGTAATTCTCGAAGAGGATTGCAAAACGATTCGGGGAATTTCAATCTCGGCTCTTAAAGAAGGTGAAGAGGTCAAAGAGCTTCTTAAGGACAGAGTTCTTGGAAGAGTTTCGCTTGATGACGTTTACGATCCGATAACAGAAGATTTTATAGTGGGCGCAGGCAAGGAGATAATTGAAGAGGTAGCTGATAAGATAGAAAACAGTTCGGTCGAAACGATGTCGATCCGTTCCGCGTTGACCTGTGAAGCCAAGCGCGGTCTTTGCGTTCGCTGCTATGGCCGAAACCTCACTACAGGGAAAATGGCGAATATCGGCGAGGCAGTCGGTATCATGGCTGCCCAAAGTATCGGAGAGCCGGGAACACAGCTGACTCTTCGTACATTCCACGTCGGTGGTATCGCGAGCGTCATTGCCGCCAGAACCGAGATGAACGCCAAGGTGGCGGGAATTATAAAATATGATAAGGCTCTTAAAGTTACAAAAAAGAGGAAAGAGGGAAGAATTGCCCTTTCAAGAAATTCCAAGATACATATCATAAACAAAGACGGTCAAAATCTTGTGAACTATAACGTCCCTTACGGGGCGGGCGTCCTCAAGAAGGACGGCGAGAAGATAGAAAAGGATGAAGTGATATTCAAATGGGATCCGGATATGGATGTAATTCTTGCTCCGGATGACGGCACGGTGAAATTCCACGAGATAATCGAGGGACAGACACTACGCGAGGAATCTGATGAAGCGGGTCGTAAACAGCGATTTATCATTGAATCGAGAGACAAGAAACTTTCGCCGAAGATAGAGATAGCAGCCAAGGGGAAAAAATCTCCATCGAGCTCAAGGATCCCTGTTCGTTCACAGCTCATGGTAGTTAATGGACAGACTGTAGTCCAGGGCGACATACTTATCAAGAAGCGTCGCGAAAGCAGGAAAGCCGGTGATATTACCGGTGGTCTTCCGAGAGTTGCGGAGCTCTTCGAGGCGAGACAGCCTAAAGAACCGGCCGTCGTGACCGAAATTGACGGTGTCGTGAGTTACGGTAAGTTGAAACGAGGTGTGCAGGAGATCTATATCAACGAGGGACAGGAAGAAGATGAGAAGAAATATAATATTCCGTACGGAAAACATATTCTTGTGCATCCGGGTGATATAGTTATCGCAGGTGAAGCACTGTCTGAAGGCTCAATTGTGCCGCAGGATATTCTGAGCATTCTCGGACCGGGTAGAGTTCAAGAGTATTTGGTGGATGAGATTCAGGCTGTTTACCGATTCCAAGATGTGCGTATCAACGATAAGCATATTGAGGTCATAGTCAGGCAGATGATGCAGAAATTAGAAGTCGAAGATCCGGGCGATACCGATTATCTTGAAGGGGATCGTATAAATAAGGTGGAATTCCTTAAAGAGAACCTTAAGATGGAAGCGATCGTTGTCATCACCGACTCGGGCGACTCCAAAATCGCTGTCGGCGAGATATTAGAGAAAGAGCGCTTTAAACAAACGAACGAACGTTTGAAGAAGGTAAAGAAAGCTCCGATGAAATCACGCCCGGCGAAGCAGGCAACATCGAAACCGCTTCTTCTTGGGATCACGAGAGCTTCTCTCAATACTGAAAGCTTTATCTCCGCTGCTTCATTTCAGGAGACGACACGAGTGCTCACGGATGCGGCTGTAGCGAGTAAGGTGGATCCGCTGAGAGGGTTGAAAGAAAATGTTATTATGGGACGGTTGATACCAGCCGGAACAGGAACAATAAATATGAAAGATATGGAATTAGTAGTCGAGGATGATATTGAAACGGGTGTCAGCGAACAGATATCCGAATTGGAAGAGAAGGAAGCCGATGGAGTGGAAGAAAAAAGTCTGTAAATGGGCTGAAAAAGGTTGACAATAATGTTTATCCTATTACCTTTAATCGGCTTTACAAGAAACGAATAAAAAAGGATGATATGCCGACAATAAGTCAGTTGATTAGAAAAGGTCGTTCGAAAAAGAAGAAGAAAACTTCGGCGCCGGCGCTTGCTGGTTCTCCGCAAAAAAGAGGCGTTTGCACGCGAGTCTACACGACCACTCCGAAGAAGCCGAATTCGGCTCTGCGAAAAGTGGCGAGAGTTCGTCTGACAAACGGTTTTGAGGTTACTGCTTACATTCCGGGTGAAGGACACAACCTTCAAGAGCACTCTATCGTGCTCATCGAAGGCGGAAGAGTAAAAGACCTTCCGGGAGTAAGGTATCATATCATCCGGGGCACGCTCGACACAAGCGGCGTAGATGACAGAAAAACCAGCCGTTCACGATACGGCACAAAAAAACCGAAATAATAAGATATGGCTCGAAGAAGAAGACCTGAAAAACGTTTAATACTCCCCGATCCGAGGTTCGGCGATCTGGTGATCAGTAAGTTCATAAACAACCTTATGATGAAGGGTAAAAAGAGCATAGCAGAAACGATCTTTTATGACTCTCTCGAGATCATATCGAGTAAGCTCAAAACCGATGCACCGGAAGAGATATTCAAAAAGGCTTTGGAAAACGCCACACCAATGTTAGAAGTCCGTTCCCGCAGGATCGGAGGATCGACTTATCAGGTGCCGATAGAAGTAACCCCGAAGAGAAAACAGGCATTGGCAATGAGATGGCTTATAGATTTCTCCCGTTTAGGCAATGGCAAGAGCATGGCTATAAAATTAGCGAACGAACTGATCTCTGCCTCGAAGAACGAAGGTCCAACTATTGAAAAGAAGAAAAACACCCATAAGATGGCTGAGGCGAACAAGGCGTTCGCTCACTTCAGGGTTTAAGAGAATTTAGGAACAATGAGCTCAAGGCAGGAATTAGAAAAAGTTCGTAACATAGGCATCATGGCTCACATCGATGCCGGAAAAACAACCACGACTGAGCGGATACTCTTTTATACCGGTAAACTTCACCGGATGGGCGAGGTGCATGACGGCGCCGCGACCATGGATTGGATGGAGCAGGAAAAAGAGAGAGGCATCACCATCACGAGCGCAGCGACAACCTGCGAGTGGGAAGGCCACAAAATAAATATCATAGATACACCCGGGCATGTTGATTTCACGATGGAGGTCGAGAGGTCTCTCCGTGTGCTTGACGGAGCCGTCGCGCTTTTTTGCGCGGTTGGAGGAGTCGAACCGCAATCGGAAACGGTTTGGAGCCAGGCGGACAAGTATAAGATACCGCGTATTGCCTTTGTCAATAAGATGGACCGGGTAGGGGCTGATTTCAAATATGTAGTGGATATGATGAAAGAACGGTTAGGAGCGAATCCGCTTCCTCTTGTGCTGCCTATAGGCGCGGGAGAGATTTTCAACGGTATCATCGACCTGCTTGAAATGAGAACGGTGATATACAGCCAAAGTTCGCAGGGTATGACCTTCGATTACGGCGAAATTCCAAACGATATGTTAGCGGAAGCCGAAGAGGCGAGAAAGCACCTTATGGAGGAGACCGCCACATTCGATGACAGCCTATTAGAAGATTATCTCGAAGGTAACGAGATCACAGTCGAAAGAGTGATCGCGGCGCTGAGGAAAGCAACTATCGCCAATCAGGTTGTTCCTGTTATTTGCGGCTCCGCATTCAAGAATCAAGGCGTTCAGCGTCTTTTGGATGCAGTTAATCATTTTCTTCCTTCTCCTCTTGATGTACCTCCGACGATTGGTCATCACCCGTATTCGGATGATGAGGTCGAGCGTAAACCAAGCGATGACGAACCGTTCACCGCATTGGCTTTTAAGATAGTTACCGATCCGTTCGTGGGGCGATTGACCTATGTTCGTGTTTATTCCGGTGTCATAGAGAAGGGTCAGCACGTATTCAATAACACTACAGGCAAGAAAGAGCGTATAAGCAGAATACTTCTTATGCATGCCAATAAGAGAGAGGATCTGAAGATCGCCAGCACAGGCGATATTTGCGCGATGGTCGGACTTAACAAAACCAAAACAGGGGACACTATCAGCGAAAAGGATCATCCGATAATCCTTGAATCGATGAATTTCCCCGAGCCGGTCATCTCGGTGGCAATAGAACCTGTATCCAAGGCGGATCAGGATTCCCTTTCGACCGGATTGACAAAACTCTCGGAAGAGGACCCGACATTCAGGATAAAGACCAACGAAGAAACGGGACAGACAATAATTTCGGGTATGGGTGAACTTCACCTCGAGATTCTCGTTGACAGGCTTTTTAGAGAATTCAAGGTAGCAGCGAAAGTCGGCCGTCCGCAGGTCGCGTACAAAGAATCTATCACCAAACTGGTGGAAGCGGAAGGTAAATTCGTGCGACAGAGCGGCGGCAGAGGACAGTATGGACATTGTAATATTATACTCGAACCGAGTGAACCGGGCAAAGAATTTGAATTTATAAATAAGATAGTCGGCGGATCGATTCCGAAAGAATATATTTCGTCGGTTGCAAAAGGGATCGAAGAAGCGATGTCGAACGGCGTGATAGCGGGTTTCCCGCTGATTGACGTGAAGGTCACATTGGTTGACGGTTCTTATCATGATGTTGATTCCTCTGAGATAGCATTCAAGGTAGCAGGTTCCATGGCATTGAAATCAGGAGCGAAGAAAGCGTCTCCGATCCTGTTAGAACCTATTATGGCAGTTGAGTCGGTCACTCCCGACGAATATCTCGGCGATGTGGTAGGCGACATTACCGCCCGCAGAGGAAAAATACTAAGTATGACTCCACGTAACAAGGTGCAGGTGGTTGCGGCAACCGTACCGCTTGCTAAAATGTTCGGATATGCGACGGATCTTAGATCTATGACACAGGGGAGAGCGGTATTCAGTATGCAATTTTCCCATTACGAGAAGATGCCGAAACAGGTTGAGGAAAAGATCCTCGAAACTATAGGCGCGGCATAGTCCGGTGAAGCAATTAAACCAGGAGGAGATTGATGGCTAAGGAAAAGTTTGAGAGGACAAAGCCACACGTAAATATCGGTACTATCGGTCACGTTGATCATGGAAAGACGACGTTGACATCTGCGATAACTATGTATTTGAGTAAGAAAGGATTGGCTGACGCGCGTACCTTCGATTCGATTGATAACGCTCCTGAAGAGCGTGAAAGAGGGATCACGATAGCCACGGCGCATGTAGAGTATGAAACGGAAGCTCGTCATTACGCTCATGTTGACTGTCCCGGTCATGCCGACTATATAAAGAACATGATAACGGGTGCCGCTCAGATGGACGGCGCTATCCTTGTGGTCTCCGCAGCAGACGGCCCGATGCCTCAGACCCGCGAGCATGTACTTCTTGCCCGTCAGGTCAACGTTCCTTCTATAGTTGTTTATCTCAACAAGATAGATATGGTCGACGATCCAGAACTGATAGAGTTGGTGGAACTCGAGTTAAGAGAGCTTCTCTCCAAGTATGAGTTTCCGGGCGACGATATACCAATTATTAGAGGGAGCGCACTCGAGGCGCTCAACAATCCCGATGACGCCGAGAAGACGAAGAGCTTACAGGAGTTGTTGGACGCGGTTGATTCGTATATACCGATCCCTGAGCGTGAGATCGACAAGCCGTTCCTGATGCCTGTAGAGGATGTATTTTCCATAACGGGTAGGGGAACTGTCGGTACCGGCAGGATAGAGCGTGGAGTTGTTACGGTAGGCGAAGAGATGGAGATGGTAGGTCTTAACGCCGAAGGGAAGACTACTATCACAGGCGTAGAGATGTTCCGTAAACTTCTTGACAGAGGCGAGGCAGGCGATAACGTCGGTCTGCTGATGCGTGGAGTCGACAAGGACTATCTGAAGCGCGGAATGGTCATAGCCAAACCGGGCAGCATTACCCCTCATACGAAGTTCAAGGCTGAGGTTTATATTTTGTCGAAAGACGAGGGCGGCCGTCATACTCCTTTCTTCAAAGGCTACAGACCGCAGTTTTATTTTAGGACAACAGATGTAACGGGTTTGGTCGAGCTTCCTGAAGGCACGGAGATGGTTATGCCGGGTGACAGCCTGAGTCTTGAGATCGAGTTGATAATGCCTATAGCGATGGATAAGGAGCTGCGTTTCGCCATCCGTGAAGGTGGACACACGGTCGGAGCGGGTGTCGTAACGGAGGTGATAAAGTAGTTGATGTATTTAATTAATTATACAGATGCGTGGTCAGGACAAGGATTATAATGGCTGGACAGACAATAAGAATAAGACTCAAAGCGTACGACTATACATTGGTCGATAAATCTACCGCATTGATAATGAAAACGGCGAGGTCAACCGGAGCTATAGTTTCCGGACCGATTCCGCTTCCGACCCGAAGGACGATTTATACGGTGTTACGCTCACCTCACGTTAACAAAAAATCAAGAGAGCAGTTCCAGACAAAGATACATAAGCGTCTGCTTGATATATTGAACTCCACTCCCAAGACGGTCGATGCGTTGATGAAGCTCGATCTTCCATCGGGTGTAGATATCGAGATAAAGGTCTAAGCATGGCGGGAATTCTCGGAAAGAAATTAGGGATGACGCGATTCTTCACTGAAGAGGGGAAGAGTTTCCCTGCAACATTGGTTGAAGCGGGACCGTGTGTCGTAACTCAGATAAAGACCGTTGAGACTGACGGCTATGATGCCGTTCAGGTAGGATATTTCTCGAAGAAGGAATCGAAGACCAATAAGTCAATTCTCGGTATTTTCAAAAAGGCGAACGTAGAGACCAGGCAGGCATTGACAGAATTCAGAGGTCAACTCACGATAATCGACGGGGAAGAGGAAAAACCGGTTGAAGTCGGCTCGGAGCTAACGATCGACCAGTTCAAAGCGGGTGAAAAAGTCCGTATCAGGAGCAAGTCAAAGGGGAAGGGATTTGCCGGAGTTGTGAAGAGGTATCACTTCAAAGGGGGGCCGGGTTCACATGGTCAGGGTGACAAATTGCGGTCGCGTGGTTCGGTAGGAGCAAGTTCGTATCCGTCAAGAGTAATCAAGGGAATGAAGATGGCGGGCAGAATGGGCGGTGAAAACAGGACTCTTCGCGATGTTCAAATACTCGAGATAGACAGAGAGAAGAATTTATTAGTATTGAAGGGACCGATACCGGGAGCCATTAATTCTACTATAAGAATTTGG
>SORT01000010.1 GCA_004402895.1 Fidelibacterota bacterium MT.SAG.3
TTAACAGAAATCCTGCCCTCACTGATAAGTAGATCGCTTTTGCGTCTCGAAGCGACTCCTGCCTTGGCAAGATAATGGTTCAGTCTCAATCTTCGACAGCTCCGATAATTTCTTCTATCTCTTTCAGCTCCGGCAAGTCCTTTAGATTATTCAATCCGAAATAGCGTAGAAATTCGATCGTAGTACCATACAGGATCGGTCTACCGGGTGAATCCTCCCTTCCCTTGATGTTTATGAGATTTCTCTCCAACAGTGTTTTGATCACACCGTCACAGTTTATTCCTCTGATAGATTCCATGGTCGGCCTACTCACAGGTTGACGATATGCAACGATCGATAGGGTTTCGAGCGCCTGCGGCGAAAGTCTTAATCTACCACGCGCAACAAACACTCTTCTGACCCACAGCTCGAAATCGGGCAGTGTTGTCATTTGATATCCGCCGGCAACCTTGATAATCCGGAATGATCTACCGTTTTTCTCATACTCGCTATTTAACTCATTTACTTTTGAGTCAATATCCAAATCTTCAGTCCCCTCTATGC
This sequence comes from Fidelibacterota bacterium MT.SAG.3, assembly GCA_004402895.1. Taxonomy (GTDB): domain Bacteria; phylum Fidelibacterota; class SORT01; order SORT01; family SORT01; genus SORT01. The sequence goes on from SORT01000010.1 coordinate 544, forward strand.
ACTCCCTAATTCTGCGGTCTGTTATCGGTTCCGGAGAGGCGAATATGATCGCTTCGATGATCTTTTCGACTGTAGTTCCGCTACTTTTCATTCGATACTTTCCTTATGAGTATTTCACCAAGAAATTTATCTTGTGATATTGTAATTCGTGTTGATCGCATCAGTTCCAAAAGGGCTAAAAATGTGAGTATTACGACCACTCTGTTCTTTATGGTTTTTGCGAGTTCCGTAAATGTATATTCGTTCCGTTCACCAAAGAATCCTTCAATTATTCCCATCTGTTCTTCTATCGTATTACTGATCGTCTGCACATCGTGCGTCTGTTCCTCCGGCATATCCGCTAAGATTCTTTTTACAGTCTCAAGCAGGTCATAGAGAGTTACGTCTGTAAGTGAATCTTCTATCGTGGGTCCCCCATAAACCCCCTCCATGCTCAGAGTACGTGGAAACATTTTAATTTGGTCCTCTTCTATGTCTCTCAATTCGCCAGCCGCCTCTTTGAACCTTTTATATTCAATAAGCATTTCTACAAGCTCACGGCGTGGATCTTCAATATCCTCTTCTTCATCACCCGGGGTAGGAGGCAGCAGCATCTTCGCTTTTATTCGCATGAGAGTTGCTGCGATCACCATAAAATCACCCGCGAGAACCAAATTCAATGCTGTAAGAAGATTCAAATAATCCAGAAAATCCTGGGTTATCTTTGCGATAGGGATATCATAGATATCTATTTCATCCCTTTTGATGAAAAAAATAAGGAGGTCGAGGGGGCCCTCAAAAATTGGGAGCCTTACCCGGTATTGGTCAACTAATAGAGGGCTTACCAAATTTCATTGCCTCGTATACTAAAGACATCGTCTCCGAAACCTCTTTTTTCGCTTTTATATTGCCTTCGTTGATAATATCGCGAACCGAGTCCGGTTTCGATTCCAATTCTGCCCGTTTTTCTCTTATCGGATCCAAGTAGTCGTTTAATTTACTCGTTAGATTTTGTTTACAATCGGCACATCCAAGAGCGCCAGATTCGCATCCCGCACGAATCTCCGGCACTTCACTTTCATTGAATTTATTGTGATAAGCGAATACGGGACAGATATCGGGATGCCCAAGACTATTTCTATATATCTTTTCGGGATCAGTGATCATTCCCTTGATTTTTATTGCAAGCGTCTCCGAATCATCAGACATTAAGATGGTATTTCCAAGTGTTTTACTCATTTTCTTGTTATCCAAACCGGGAAGACGACCGAATTTGGTCAATTTACCTTCTGGTATGGGAAACAATTCTCCATAAGTCGAATTGAACTTTCTTGCTATCTCCCTTGTAATTTCTATATGGGGAAGTTGATCTTCTCCGACCGGAACCAGATTAGCCCTATAAATAAGAATATCCGCTGCTTGCAGGACGGGATAACCTAAATGACCGAATGAGAGATTTTCGTCAATGTCGGCGTCTCTTACTCTGTCTTTCAGAGTTGGATTGCGTTCAAGCCTCGGAACGGTTATAAGCATAGAGAACAAAAGATTCAATTCCGCATGTTCCTTGATCTGTGATTGAGTAAAAATTACGCTCTTTTCAGGATCTATTCCGGCGGCAAGCCAATCAGTCACTACCTGAAATGATGCGTCCTCCAAATTATCGCTTGATTTATAATCGATCGTCAGCGAATGCCAATCCGCAACCATATGAAAATTCTCGTACCCTGAATTTTGCAGTTCTACCCAATTTTCAAGAGCGCCGACCAAATTACCTAAATGCAGTCTCCCTGTGGGCTGCATGCCGCTCAGTATCCTCTTTCCTTCAGGAGGCATGATCAATCCATGAATAGATAAGGTCGCCACTCCTTCGCAGGTGTCTTTACGAACCGCTGAATGAATGTTATTCTGCTAGGAACTCTCGGTTTGGAGAGGAGCTTCATCTTTGCTTCTCGCGGAGTTCTGTTTCCCTTTTTATTATTACAAATTACGCATGCTGTTGTGAGATTTTCCCAGCTATCGATTCCACCGCGTACTTTCGGAATTATATGATCAACGGTTAACGGCAGGCTCTTTATACCGCAATACTGGCACGCTAAGGAATCTCTCTTCAAGATATTTTTCCGTGTCAAAACGATGTTGTTCCGTGGTAGTTTGACATAAGAGAATAACCTTATCACCGCGGGCATCTGAATAGAATACGTTATCGAACGGATCTCGTCATCAAATTGCTCCACAGGATGTGCTTTGTCAAGGAACAGCAAAATTACAGCGCGCCTCATATTGCAAATTTGCATCGGTTCATAGCTCTGATTAAGAAGCAGAACTTGCCGATTCATTTTGGCGTTTGAATTTAATTGTTCGATCAATTCAGGAGATCCTCAATACTTCTAACATACATATATCTTTTCAAATAACTCTCTTTATGGAGGGGATCATCCGAATTCAATCCATTGACTTGTACTATACCGGATGAGTGAATGAATCTTCCGTCACCAAGATAGATCCCTATGTGATTGACTCGTCCCTTGCTATTGCTAAAAAACAGGAGATCGCCTTTTTGGGCTTTTGTGTAATCTTTACCTATCTTTTCGCCCACTTTGATCTGTTGACCGGTGTCCCGCGGCAAATCTATACCGTTCAATTCAAAAACTGTTTGTACGAAACCGGAGCAATCAAATCCCGCAGTGCTTCTTCCGCCCCACAGGTAAGGAGCGCCGAGAAAGAGTTGAGCGATTTCAACTATGCCTGCTCTACTTCCCGCATCTTGCAATTGAAATTGGCGGCTATGCGTCCATCCCGATTTACCATCGGGAAGTTGTAGCTCAGCCCAAGAACCCTTCCTTGAAATTAGAGGGAGTTTCACGCCTATATGTGCCGTTCGAATTAGATTTGCGCTCTTATACGGCTCATCTAAAATTTCCGCGAAGCGTTCACCGAAAATGAATTTCTCGGCAGAACGCCATTTTTCAATTTCCACTCTTTCGAAACCTACTACCATAGCGGGCGAGATATAACCTATGTATCCATCTGTCTCAAGCTTTACTTTGAGCCAGCCGTCTTCTTCCTCAATAAATTCAACTATTTCACCCAAGCGTGCCTGAGTTATCTGCTCAGAACGCTGGTCCGGCTCGGCTCTCATTGGAGCTATCGCTATCATTACTATGTAAAAAGGCATGAAATCCATTATTTTTAGTTCATAATTCGTTTTTTGATCGGTGAAATTTAGCTATTGAATCCAGCATTGTCAAGGCTTTTGGGCTTCTATACATACTCAAGAATATGAGAAAAAAACCATTAATTTTAACAATTGCGGAAATTGGTTGCTATAAAGCCGGTAGTAAGTTATCTTTGTTTTAGGTAACAAACTAACCGACCGGTAAAGGGAAGCCAGTATGAGAAGCTGGCACAGCCCCGCTACTGTAAGTGGTTACGATATCGGCAATTGCCACTGTCCTGATGAATATCGGATGGGAAGGCGCCGAAAATCGGTTCGAACCACGAGTCAGGAAACCTTTCCGGTCAATGAATCGCTTGAACCTTCGAGGGAAGGTGTGATAGAAGAATCGACATTTGAAAAAAACACCTTACCCTGGCTCGAGAGCTGGGGTTATCTGTTTATGCAGCCGCCAATCAGTGTAACTGCATTGCACAACTATCATATTCCTGAAAAATATTCGTCGCGATCACTAAAGAGAGAATCCGGCTGGGTTTTAACTCATATACCGAGGAGATAAATCTAATGAGACTTCACAAAATAGTATCACTCACTATCATTGTTGTCGGAACGGTTTTCAGCAGCATCTTATTCGCTCAAGAAAGTTCTGAGGAATATAAAGAAAAGGATGTTATACAGTTATCACCTGTAGTAGTAACTGCCGATAGGATTGAAGTACCCTTAGACAGGGTTTCAAGTTCGGTTACATTAGTAACCGCTGAATTAATTGAGTCACAGCAGCTCCAAACCATATCCGATGCGCTCCGCAACGTCTCAGGAGTCGATATCGTTCGCTCCGGTTCAACAGGAAAAATCACCTCACTTTTTCTAAGAGGTACGAACGGCAACCACACGCTCGTTATGCTTGATGGAGTCCTACTCAACGATCCTTTAAACGGAGGATTTGACTTTTCCAATCTTAATACTGATAACGTTAAATCTATCGAACTCGTTCGCGGCGCGCAAAGCACTCTTTACGGTTCTGACGCAATCGGAGGTATTTTAAACATTCTTTCAAAGAGCGGATCAAGAGAGTTCAAAATATCGCTAAACGCTGAAGCAGGTAAATATGGCACTTTCAAGGAATCGGGAAATATCTCCGGCAGAAATGACCTCATTAAGTACTCCCTTTCTCTCTCACAATTTAACACTAACGGTTTATTCGATAATGATGATTATTCCTTAACTACCAGCTCTCTCTCACTTACGTTTAATTTAAAACAAGATACAAAACTTACTTTATCCAACCGGTATTCCAAATCAGAAGGAGGAACTCCGGGGCAACTCATTTTTACTTATGACCCTAACGCCAGAACTGCAAACAGTATAAAAGCAACTTCAATATTATTGAATCAGAAAGTTTCTTCCATTTGGCGCCACAAACTGAATATTTCCCGCTCCGAAGGAAAGATCGATTTTGATAATTCTATCGTTGAGGGTGATCTATATCCGTTTGGAGCGGATTCTTCCAATTTGAATTCGTCCATCAGCTCTGCTGATTGGCAGCATGATCTTCATCTTAACCAATTTTTCGTACTTACGGCAGGTATATCTTGGGAAGAGAGAGAAGGTGAAAGAGACTCAAAGTTGACCGACTTCCACAATTTAACCAATACCCGTTCTCTTTATCTGCTGAACCATATTCGCCCGAGCGACAAATTCAGTTTATCAATTGGAGGTAGGTCAGATGATCACAGTACTTTTGGAAGAAGCACGAACTACCGTTTTACTTCGGCTTATATCATATCAAACTCGCTTAATCATGAAACGAAATTAAGAGGCAGCATAGGAACAGGATTTAGAACTCCAAGTATAAATGAACTGTTTTGGCCCTCCACTATATATGAAGGTATAGAGTATTTCATAGGAAACATAAATCTTGAACCTGAGGAGAGTACAAGTTTTGACATTGCTATTGACCAAAGCTTTAATGAGAACAAATTTCATCTTTCGGTAGATTACTTCAAAAACACTTTTGACGGACTTATAAGTTTGGGTTTTATGGGATATGAAAACATTAACAAAGCGGAAACAAAAGGATTGGAAATAAGCGCTAAAGCCATTCTGAATAACTTTCTATCCGCTTCCGGGAATTACACATATCTTGAAACTGAAGATAAATCGACAGGTGACCCTTTGCTCAGACGACCAAAGCACAGCGGAGGATTTTCCGTGAATTATAAACATGCCGGTTCATTGCAGTTGAATATTGGCATAACTTATGTCGGAGAACGGTTTGACAGCGACTTTAGCGGTTTTCCCTACATTTATGAGTTTACTCCGGCTTATAAAACGGTTAGAATCGCCTCTTCTTATAGCTTGACCGAAATGGTCAAATTAAAATTGAGGATTGAAAACCTATTGGATGAAACTTATGAAGAAGCAGCTGGATTTCCCTCTCCGGGCAGAGCGGTTTACGGCGGGATAACTCTTAAATTATAATTGCATTTTGTTCAAGTGGAAATTCAATTTATGAATTCCCATTTGACACCCCAGAAAAAATCGTTGCCGAAAAAACCATAACCGTCTATGAGCTCATAAGGCCTTTGGCGTAGATTATCATTCCGCAAGAAGAGTGTAAAAGTATTTATTTTCGCCGTAAACCAGTAATTAAATAAAGAGACAGAAGGTAAGGGCTTGCCTCCGGTTATTATGAAAAAATCAAGAGCCGGATCATAAGTAAATCTGTTTCCTTCACCGAGCATAATCCATTCTCCATGGAGAGTGAAATCAAGATTATTCTCAAAGAATTTCCTGTTTAAACTTCCGTAAACTACTGATTTGTTCTCTCTTGCAAATGCCAAACTAGAATCATAATCGAGATTCTGCCAGGTGGACATGCCGATTATCAATCCATTCAGAAGGCTCATCCCAATCTCCCCTGAAATTGCCGAAAGCGTATAATCATCGAAAACAGTAACCTCTAAGTCGTCCTTAAAATTCACTGTTGCTATTTTCATCGGGTTGCGGACTGCCGTCGATTGATAACCTGCTCTTAACCGGAATTTTTCTCCGGTGTGGACCAAATCGCTTCTTAGAGTCGAAAGAATTTCCCTCCTGAGTGAATCATTGAAACTAAAATTCACCGTATTCAGAAATTGAAAATCTAACGGTACGTCCACTACACTTTTCGCTAATTCTCCCACCAACTTAGTCCGGTCAGAAAATTTCAGATTCAGTTTACCCGAATAAACAGCGTCCGAACCGAATTGCGAATCGGTGCTCAACCCTTCATTCAGCACGAGAGAAAGAAAACCTTCACCGCCAATCCGTTGACTTAGAAATGCATATGACCGCTGGAGATTCCTCACCTTATATTCATCAACAACTGTTTTATCGACATTGTGAAGCTCGCTCCGCACGCCAGCATAGAAACCACCGCTTCCAATCTTAAAAAGACGCTGTTTAATGTGTGCTCCGTAATAATATGAGAGACTCCGGTCCTCAAATGTATCAAAATTGTTCAGGTTGAATCTATTGTCGTATCTTCTTGATTCGATAGTAGACAGGTAAACCGTAATTTCACTTCTGTCATCGGCGGTTCTCATAGTCAGAGTGTGATCGAACGCCACCTCTCTGAGACTTCCGTCAGTTTCATATTTGTAGCGCGAGGTTGAGTCTGGACCCGAAAGCAATATTCTTCTAAAAGTATGACCGAGTGAATAGGAGGTCAACCATCCGTTATCTGACCTCCTCTCATACGAACCGAATATTTTCCTGCCTTCATATTTCAGATCATTCAAAGAGATCAGCTCTACCTGGTCACGTATCAACCCTTTTATAAGCAATGAGGAATTGTTGCTAAGTCTTCGGGTCAGGACCACATTAATGTCATCGAAATCCCCGCGACCTCTCTTCATGATAAACTCAGAGCTGTTCACCTCTTTAAATTCCGGTTTGATAAAAAAATTGACACCGCCTATGGAAGATTCTCCACTTTGAGCGAGATCGGTTGCGGAGCCATGTCGCGCGTCTGTCAGATTATATTCATGGATCATACTAAGGTCATATCTTCCCTTTCGAACATTTCGCATCGGTCTTCCTTGCATCTGCACAGTCAAATAGCGGGGATTCAATCCCGTCAAAGAACCATACCAAGCCGAGCCGAACGACCCTCTCGAATACGCGAAATAATCGGAATTCTGCCACATAAAATCGGAGACACCCCTTAGCAATCCATTCTCTTTCAACGTCTCTCTAAAAGCTTCTGATCCGTCATACTGTTGCCGGGAATAAGCGTTCCAATCATACTTTGCCTTCGCTTTAGAAGAGTCCGGCATAAAATCCGTAGTGTCGGAAGTTGCGACCGAGTCGGAAACTATTTGCGAAACAGAACCGTTTGGAATCAGGCTGATCAAAAGAAGAGTCGAGACGAGGTGAACAAATTTCAATCGAATCGTCCCGATAAATTAACAGCCTTCAGTATTGAGGGTACTATAATTGCAAAAATCAAACTGTTCGACAGCAAATGGATCACCGAAAACAGAGCGCCTAAAGCGATCAGTGAGTACATCTGATTACCGCTAAATCCCGCCGCTATGGGCCAGGAAAGAGTCGTAAGAAGGTCATAAACAGCAGTGCAGCCAAATCCCGCTAAAGCAATAAAGATTATTCTGTATGTTGTGAAAGCAAACTTATCTCCCCATCTGCCGAGCATTCCGCCGACTGCCCCAAAGAGCGCCATCCCGATCACCTGTGACACGAGCAAAAAAGGATAAGGCAGCCCCGAACCCATCGGGTTAAATGCGGAAAAGATTGATTCGGCTACTATCCCGACGACTATCCCTTTTTGAACACCCAGCAAATATCCTGAAATAAATATTGAAGCGGAGATCATCTCGATATTCGGAACGAAAATGAAACTGTATCCCATTGCAACTGAAAGCGCAGATAAAATGCCGACCATAGCCACGTCTTTCGTCGAATAGTTCAGCATTTCTCAGGTATCCTTTTCATCCGTGCGGAAACCTTCGTACAATTGAGCGCCGAAGTAATTGTTGGCTGACGTCCACTTTCCTTCGTTTTGGTCCTCCTCGATCGCCTTATCAAATATATTCAGTTTTGCATCCATCTCGTCTAAAAAATGCAATACCATCGCTTCTTTTGTAAGAGGTCTTCTTGGTGATGCGAATTCATATTTACCTTGATGGGATAGTATCAAGTGATCAAGAAGCATCAACGTTTCTTCAGGAAAACCATCGATCTTTTTCGCAGCTTCATGCATCATATCCCTTCCGAGTACGATGTGACCTATCAGGTTTCCCTTATCGGTATATGCAGTTGCGACCTCTCCCGTAAGTTCTTTCAGTTTGCCGATATCATGCATAAATACTCCGGCAAGGAGCATGTCTCTGTCAAGGTCTTTATTTTTTTCAGAAAAATAAACAGCGTCTTTCGCCAAAGAGAGTGTGTGTTCCAAAAGTCCGCTGCGGAAATTATGATGAATGAATTTGGCAGCCGGATGGTTCATCAAACGCACTTTATTTTCGTTGTAAATCGAAATCAGGAATTCTTTCAAATGTTTATACGAAAGAGAATCTATTATGCCCATAGCCTCATCCCACATCTCCTCCGGACTTCGTTTCGAGGAAGGAACGAGCGAATCGGAAGAGTAACCATATTCTTCATGATCTTCCTGCACGCGGCTTATCTTCGTTACATTCAATTGCAGCTTATTTCTATAGATATCCGTGTTGCCTTTAACAGCAACCGCGTCGCCCTCATTGAATTCATCTTTCTGCTCTTCGACACCGTTCCAAATCTTCGCGGATATCGTCCCGGATTTATCCTGTAGGGTCAGATCTATGTATGAATCCCCCGCCCTTGTTTTGCGGATATTTTTCTCAGTGACGAGATAAAATCCCTCTATCTCTTTATCAGGTTCAAAAGATGAAATTTGTTGCGGTTTCTTAGCCATAAGAGCTTTAAAAGTATGCAGATATCCTTTAAATTTCAAGCCCTTTTGCGTTTGATTGACATAAGATGAAAAACGTTTTTACTTTCAGGTCTGTTTAATATTTCATATCTTTATTCCAGTATAAACAACTATCTGATGGAGAAAAAAATGGCTGACGGTATTGTTCATATAGAAATCCCTGTTAAAGATCTCGAAATTACTCCAAAATTTTATTCAGCTGTTTTCGGTTGGGAGCTAACACCCGTACCCGATAATGACTATGTGCTCTTTACGGCAGACGGCGCCGGAATAAGCGGAGCCTTCGTTAAACCCGAGATTTATCAAATCGGCGGGTGTGTCGGTTATATCCAAACCAAAAATCTTGAAGAATCGCTAAAACTTATCGAGGAAAAAGGCGGCACTACACAGACGGAACGTCAAGAAGTGGGCGATGCGGGATGGTTTGCACTCTTTACCGACCCTGACGGAAATCCGATGGGTCTCTGGGAAAACCATAAGCTGAGGACACTTCGTGTCTTTTATAATCAGTACCCCAATCTTTAGATTTTTAAATTCCTCAACCTCAGAGCATTCCCGATTACGGTTACGGAACTGAAGCTCATCGCTGCAGCGGCTATCATCGGACTTAGGAGCAGACCGAAGAACGGATAGAGTACTCCGGCAGCCAACGGCACGCCCAAAGCATTGTAAATAAACGCCCAGAAAAGGTTTTGCCGTATGTTCCGCATCGTACCTCTGCTGAGCTTCCGCGCTCTCACGATACCCATCAGATCACCCTTAATCAGCGTTATGCCGGCACTCTCCATAGCGACATCCGTTCCCGTTCCCATCGCAATTCCTACATCCGCCTGAGCAAGAGCGGGAGCGTCATTGATACCGTCGCCAGCCATCGCTACTCTCTTTCCCGTTGACTGAATCTCCTTTACGATAGAGTGCTTTTCATCGGGCATAACATCCGCTTTCACTTCTTTAATGTTCAACTCTTTAGCAACCGATTCGGCGGTTTTCCTGTTGTCTCCCGTCAGCATTATGACTTCGATCCCTTCCGCTTGTAATTGGAGCAGAGCTTCCTTCGTTGTCGATTTAAGCGGATCTGAGATTCCGAGAAAACCGGCAGGTTCGCCGTCGATCGAAACAAAAACGACGGTCTCCCCTCTTTCCCTATTCTCGTTAGCTTTCGTCTCTAAATCAGTTCGCTTTACTCCCTCTTCACTAAGTAATTTCGTATTTCCTACCGCCACAAGTTTGCCGTCAACCTTTCCCTTCACCCCTCTACCCGTAAGCGATTCAAACTCCTTAACATCGAGAAATTCGAGATTTCTCTCTTTTGCCGCGGCGACTATCGCATTCCCGAGAGGGTGTTCGCTCATTCGTTCTAAACTTGCAACAACTCTGACCAGTTCATCCTCGCTCCTGCCGTTTAGGGAGACAACAGTCACGAGTTTCGGTTTTCCTTCTGTCAGTGTTCCTGTTTTATCTACCACAAGCGTATCTATCTTCTCGAACGTCTCGAGCACTTCAGCGTTTTTTATCAACAAGCCGGCAGTCGCTCCACGACCCGTGCCGACCATTATTGATATCGGAGTCGCAAGCCCGAGAGCGCAGGGACAGGCGATTATGAGTACCGCCACCGCGTTCACAAGCGCGTAAGCCATTTTCGGGTCAGGACCGACTATACTCCAGACGATGAATGTGATAATGCTGAATCCAACTACCGCGGGAACGAAATACGATGATACCTTGTCCGCCAACCCTTGTATCGGCGCTCTGCTACGCTGAGCTTCGCTCACCATCTTGACGATTTGCGCAAGCAAAGTATCGCTTCCCACCCGCTCGGTTTTCATGAGAAAACTGCCGTTACCGTTCACCGTTCCTCCCGTGACGGAATCACCTAAAGATTTCTTGACTTCCATCGGTTCACCCGAGATCATCGACTCGTCTATAAAACTCTCGCCGTCCGTTACTTTTCCGTCAACCGGTACTTTTTCACCTGGACGAACCCGCAGCAGATCGCCGACCATTACATCCGCTAAAGGAATATCTTTTTCTTCTCCGTTCTCATCCACAATTCGAGCGCTGTTCGGTGCCAATCCGAGCAGTGATTTAATTGCGCTGCTTGTTTTACTCCTTGCGCGCAGCTCGAGCACCTGTCCGAGTAAGACCAAGGTTGTTATTACGGCAGCCGCTTCAAAATATAATCCTACCTCACCGTTCGCGTCTCGAAAAGCAGCTGGGAAAATTTCAGGAAAGAGTGTCGCAACCACGCTATATATGTATGCGACCCCCATTCCAATTGCGATAAGAGTGAACATATTCAGTGACTTATAGACGATTGAATCCCAGCCTCGTTTGAAGAAGGGCGTTCCCGCCCAAAGAACTACGGGCGTTGCAAGAACTAATTCAAACCAGTTTCCCCATCCCGAACTGTCGAATGAGATTGCCGGGAACATCTTCGACATCGTAAAGAGCAACAGTGGCAGAGAGAAAACCGTACTTACCCAAAATCGCCTGCTCATATCCGTAAGCTCTGGGTTCTCCTCTTCTCTTAAAGTGACTGTCCGCAGTTCTAACGCCATCCCGCAGATAGGACACGACCCTTGTTCGTCTTTGACCACTTCAGGATGCATCGGACAAACGTACTCCTGCTTGGTGACGATGACAGGCTCAAGCGGCTCTAATCCCATTCCGCATGTCGGACATGAATCAGGTCCCATTTTTTTAATTTCCGGGTGCATCGGACAAACGTAAATCACCTTAGTATCACTTTCATGGTGATTATGATCGTGATGCTCATGCCCTGCATCATGTTCAGCTTGTTGATGTACCGCATCTTCAAGAGGATATTTTTCAGGGTCTTTGTCAAAAGTTTCTTTACAATATTCAGAGCAGAAGTAGACAGTTTTTCCGTTGTGCTCGCTTTTTCCGGCAGCGTTCTCCGGTTCTATATTCATATGACATACTGGATCAATAACCATTTCTTCACCTTATCTTAAAAATTTATTCATCTCATGGAAAAGCTCGTCCACCTTTTTTTCAGCGGCGTTTCCTTTGGTTTCAGCAAAAGCATCTTTGACACAACTCTTGACATGCCGCTCCATAATTACGAACGAGAGTGAGTCGAGCGCTTTTCTTACGGCTGTGATCTGATTGACAATATCCATGCAGTACTTGTTATCGGCGACCATCCGTTCGAGTCCACCGACTTGCCCTTTGATAGCTTTAAGTCTTCTGAGCGATTTTTTCGTTGTTATTTCGTCAAGCATTTTAGTTCCTTTTCTTTAGGACCATATACCCCTATAGGGTCTATATATCTGCAACAGTAATATAATCACTGATTCTCGTTTGTCAAGTAATTAATTATTTCCCGCTAGAAGGGCGGACGAATATCTCTTGCGCTACATCCCTGTCAAGCGCTACTTCTGTCTGATTTACCTTTACCACAAATGATGGAATTTTCTGATACAACTTTATCTCCGCGCCCGGTTCCACACCAAGCAGTGTCAATCGCTCGTAACGTTCGTGATAAGCGGGAGTAGTAAACATTATCTTTGAAGTGGTGCCTACTTCAACCCTGTCGAGCGGAACAACAACTTGAGTTACCTCAGTTTTGAATCCCTTACAACACTCTCCACGCGGGATCTTCCTCCCGTGAGGACAATAAGTGGGGTGTCCGAGAAAAAGAGCATCATCGGTCATGTTAAGATCCATGATCATCGGCTGGTCGAGTTCAGCTAACTGAATCGTGAGGAGCAACCCCCTTTTAAGATTTTTTGAATCGACGATCTTGACAACCGACTTAGGATTTTCTCTGAGAAGAAGATCTCTTGTTACCTGCTCGTCTTCGGAGGAGGGCAGTAGATTATTTACGCCCGGCGTATCGATTATTGTATCCTTTGTGCCGTTAGCGCTTAATGTTCCCCTCGAAATCTCGACCGTGGTGCCGGGAAAGTTTGATACGGTTACGTACTTTCCAGAAAGATAACCGAATATAACACTCTTACCGACATTCGGATTTCCGACAAGAACAACCAGGAGGTGTCTTACTTTTTGTGGAACTTCGTGTGTGTCCGTGCACTGCTAATTATTCCTTTTCCGGCATTTATCACACAGACCGAAAATAATGAGATTGTGTTTTGTGGGGAAAAAATCGTGTTCTTCGCAGATTAAATTCTGCTGTTTTTCAATGACTTTATCACTGAACTCAATGATCTTTCCGCATTGTGTGCAGACAAGATGTTCATGATGCTCCTGAGCAAGCGTATTCTCGAAATGCACCTGACTTGCGCCTACATTGACCCTGGAAACGAATCCATTTTCGACAAGCAGATCAAGCGTCCTGTAAACGGTCGCTCTTGAAACCGCTTTTTTCTCTCTGCGCATACGGAAATAGATCTCATCCGCATCAAAGTGCTCTGAGGAGCTATAGACTTCCTTAAATATTAATAGTCGGGCCGGGGTACACTTCATACCGTTCGTATGGAGCGTATCTTTGAATTTTTCTAATAAAGTTTTATCCATTTTGCACTCAACTGTAATTGAAACTCATTCTCATTTAGAAACTACACTTAATTATCTAATGGCGCAAGAATTATTTACTTTACCCCTTTATTTTTCCGGCGAGGCGGAGAGTTTCTATCCGCTGCTGAGCATATTTGCCGTAATCGCTGACTGCGCCTTTCTCCTGAATTATCCTATCGTACATAAGAACTGATTTGCTGAATTCACCTAACTCTTCATAGGCGTTACCCGCTTTCCACCATGCCGAAGCAGACCAGTCCAATTTTGTCGGTTTAGCGAGATATGATACCTTTAAATATTCCGATATTGCCCTTGAGTATTCTCCCTTATTGAAATAGCTCTCCCCCGTCCAGAAAAGTATCTCCGCTGAATTTTCGGATTCAGCATGAGGCAGAAGTCCTTCCCAGTGTTCAACCGCCCTGTCATAATCTCCGATATTCATCAGCAGGCTGCCTATTTTCATATTCATGGCGAAACGGTTTTTTGAATTTGGGAATTGTTCCAAATAAGTCTGCGCCGTGGTCAGCGCAGGCTCAAAGAGACTTGCTTCTTCATAAGCCCTTACAAGATTTCTGTAGGCTATCTCTCTCGATTGGCCTGATTTCGGATGATCGATCGTTTTCTTAAAATATTCGATCGCATCGCTATATTGCTGAACCGATGTGAAGAGTTGCCCGATAGTCAAATATATCCGTGAAATAACGGCTGAATTAGGATAGTCATCCTCTAATTTAATTAATCTGTTGAGCGCGTCCTGCTTCTTATCTTCCTCAATCTCTATCAGGCTGAGCTCAAACCCCGACTGCGCTCCGTAACTTCCTTGAGGGAAAATTTTAATTATCTCTTTAAAATGCCGTTTAGCCGCCGGCAGCTCTTTCTCCCGAACGAAATAAAGTCCTTTCTCGAACAACAGCAGCGCCCTCTCTTCATTGGTTGCGATATTCAAATATTTTCTCTTGAAACCTGCCTCAATTCTTTCTGCGTCTATCAGTTTTCCTTCACGATAGTAGCAGGTGAGAATTTTCAAAATGAATTTTTTTTCCTCTTTCTCCGGCAGAAGAGTTTTCGCTATCTGATATTCGCTCCTTGCAAGTGGGTAATCCTCTGCCTCAAAATAGATCTCTGCCAACATTTCATGAAATTTGGAGGTGATCTTTTGATCCCAATTCTTTGCGATAAGCGTTCTAAGTAGAGGTTTTGTCTGCTTCGAGCCACCGTCGGCTTTCTTCATTGAAAGTAAGGCAAATGCGGCGTTCTCCGAGTTACTTGAAATTTCTTCCTTCTGAAGATATTTTCGGTAAAAGGATTTTGCTAACCCGGTCTTTCCAATTTTCTCCGCTGAGACCGCGGCATAATAAATTTCTTCGTCGCTTTTCGGTATGCGACGCGGGACAAACGTCTTTGAAAACCATGATTCGTCAGAACCGGCGGAAAGAAAATTAATTAGCGCTTTCTCAAATTCACCCGCCTCGAAATAAACCAGTCCGAGCTTCGAGCTCACGCTATCCACATATTCCGAGTAATAATAATTTTGAACTATATCCGTAAAATACGGCATAGCCTTCTCCTGCTCACTTGAATTCATAAACTCATTCCCGAGAAGATATTTTACCCGCACGATTGCATTTCCATTGGGATATCTTTGAATATACGCTGAAAGATCGAGTTTTCTCCTATCGGGAGAGCTGCTTTTAATGCTGAGCAACGCTATCGCCAGGGAAGCTTCTTCGGCGTTCCTGCTCCTCGGATACTCTTTCAGTATGCGTTCAAACACTCTTCTACTTTTCAGCCACTCCTCTTTTTCTGAATAGAGTGAGCCGATTGACAAGAGCGCTCTGTCCACGAATTCAGATTTTTGATATGTTCTCACGAATGATTCTAACGATTTTAACTTCACCTCATCAGAACCGCTGGAAATTGATGCCAAGTAATACATCGCCGTACCGATATTTTCGTAATGAGAATATTTGCTCAAAAGTTCCGTGAGATATGAGCGAGCAGCTTGCCTGTAAAAGAGCTCCATCTCACTATCGTTTTCATAGCCCGATATTTCCGACAATTTAAGATTCAGTTCACCGAGCATGAATAACATTATCGGTTGGACATTCTCGGATGGATTCGATTTCACTAAATTTTTTAGAAGTTCCGATGCCCTTTCATAATCTTTCATTTCGTCGGAATAAATTCCGGCAAGTTCGATAAAAAGATCTTCTCTTGGTTTATCCGAAAGTAGATCACCCATTAGCTCCGCAAGTCGTTCAAAACCGAGATCGCTCTCTTTCTTAACATGATTATCAATATGATATCTGAGTTTTCGGGCTTCTTCGGTAAAGCCGCTGCCCGGATAGAGCTCGTTCAATTTGTTCAACTCTTCCGTAGCTTCATTTAAAAACCCGGTATTGTATTGACTAAGAGCCAATCCAAATGCGGCATCATCCGCCAATTCATTTTTCTCGAAATTTCCAAGCACAAGTTTATACTGTTCGATAGCCTCGCCCGGCTGATTAAGATGAAGCCTATAAATTTCTCCTGCCTTAAACGCAAAATAAATTTTCTCTTCGGCATCCCGGCCGGATAGATAATCCAGGCAATACGCAACGGCAGCATTAGGATCCTCTTTTTCAAGAGAAATATCTATCAGTCTTTTCAGGCTTTCGGTTATAACACCCAAACTATCTTTAGCGCCGCTCGACACAACCTTCATGTAATGTTCTGAAGCTTGATTCGGATTCCCCCTGCTTTCAGCCGCAAATCCTCGCCTGAATTGTAACAGGACTCTTTCATATTCGGTTAAAAACGATGTTTGAATTTTCTCATAATTATTTTCTGCATCTTCATATTTTCCTAAAAGTACTTTTGAATCGCCCATCCGCAGGATCGCTCTGTTTTTGAGAACACCCTCCGCTTTTTTCTCTATTGATTTGAATTTATTGTAAGCAGATTTCTGATTCCCGTTGGAGAGTTCTAATTCTCCATAAAGCAGCATCCCTTTTTGTACTTCCTCACTGCTAAGGGATAATTTCGATAATTTCGACAATGATTTTCCGGCGGCTTCATAATCAGATAGTCTCATCTGAATCCGTGCTGTTGCGTGCAGTATCAGCGGGAGATGAATCTTTGAATGCCTATGTTTTCGGGCTGTTTCAAGCAGCTTCAGCGCCTCTTCATCTCTATTGTCAGTTTCATATATTCCCGCAAGTACGGTAAGCGCGGTCAATGATTCTCGGCTTTCCGGGCTTGATTCGAGAAGTTCCAACAGTATGGATTCGGTCAGATCGCTTAATCCCGCTTTCAAATAGTTGAATCCGCTTGCAAGGTAGGCGGATTCGACTTTATCGGTATTTGGATAATACGCGGTGAACTTTTTGAAAGTCACAGCCGCCGATATATAATCCCCCAATTGTTCGCTTGCCTGAGCGGATTTCATCAATGCACTTTCAGCCTCAACCGTGCCATGATACTCTTCCTCGAGCTGGATATATACCCTTCTTGCTTCACTGAAGTTCGGTATATTGAAGTGAGAATCGCCGAGTAATTTCAGCACATTCAGGCGATACCTGGAAGCCGGATACTCAGTCAGAAATTTTTCTAATTGAGTTACCGCTACATCGTATAGCCTGTCATCGTAAAGTTTAGATGCAAAATTAAATTCATCACTCTCCCCCGAGATCTGAGCTTTGCTCCAACCCGGATAAATAAGAACAAACAGTATGAGAAAATATTTCAATGTGAATTTCAAGAGGAATCCGGTTTACGAAAGAATTTCTAAATTTGCATATCCCGCCAATAGTTTCTTGACGCCTTTATCCCCGAAATCCACAACAATTTTGAAATCGCCATGGTCAGGTGAGATCTCAAGCACCCTTCCTTTGCCAAACAATCTGTGAGAGACAAAACTACCTTCCAAATATGGACATTCGCTATTTTTCTTTCCGGTCTTTTTCCGCTTAGCTCTTCCCAATGACGGTGAGCGCTGTACAGCGGAGGTAGAATACGAAGGATAAATGATATCGAGAATTTCTTCACCTATCTCCGATAAAAAAGGAGACTCTCTACATATAATAAAGTCACCGTATTTTCGTCTCGTGGAAGCGGCTAATAAATAAAGTTTTTGTTCTGCTCGTGTCATACCAACATAAAAAAGCCTTCTTTCCTCTTCGAATCTATTGGAATCTTCTTCAACATCGTCATCTCTCTTAAGCGGCAGAAGTCCATCTTCACATCCTGAAATGAATACAACCGGAAATTCCAATCCCTTAGCGGAGTGTAGAGTCATTAGCGTAACCGCATTTGCCTTGTTATCCCAATTATCTATGTCCGAGACGAGAGAAACATTCTCCATGAACTCCTCGAGTCCCGCACCGGGATTAGCCTCACAATATTCGGATACACTGTTAAAAAGTTCCTCAATGTTCTTCTTTCTTTGCAGCGATTCTTCCGTCCCCTCCTCTTTCATCAGTTTCCTGAAACCCAACTCTTCATCCAATACTCTGATCAATTCCTCAAGAGAAAGTTCCTTCTGAAGTTCAATGTATTTGTTTATCAGTTTCTTGAATCCGGTCAATACTTTTTTCTGCTTCGCTCCGATATCGATCTCTTCAGTTTTATCGAGAGCCTCCCAAAACAGCAATCTTTTTTCCAATGCGAAATCTTTTATTTTGGAGATCGTGACATTTCCGATTCCACGCGGAGGATAGTTGATAATTCTCTTTAAGCTGATTGAATCGTTCTGATTCAAAATCAAACGTAAGTAGCTCAGGAAATCTTTGACCTCTTTCCGGTCATAGAACTTCACACCCCCGATTATAACGTATGCTATTCCTTCTCGCCGGAGTGAATCTTCAATTATTCTGCTCTGAGCATTCGTTCTATAGAGAATGGCGAAATCCTTAAATGCTCTTTTCTCTTCGAATATCTCCTTCTGCATGAAAGACAGAATATTTTCGGCTTCACCTCTGTCGTCGGTTGATTTAATGAGCGTAACTCTACTGCCGTCCTTCGTTTCCGTCCAGAGTTTTTTTGATTTACGTTTTTTGTTATTTTTTACAACTCTGTGTGCGGCATTTAAAATTTGCGGGGTCGACCTGTAATTCTGTTCCAATTTGTAAACTTTGGTGCCGGAAAAATGTTTCTCAAATCCGAGTATGTTTGATATGTCGGCTCCACGCCATCCGTAGATCGACTGATCGTCATCCCCGACAACACAAAGATTTTTACTCTCTCCGGTTAGATGAAGAAGAAATTGAAATTGGGCTTTATTTGTATCTTGGAATTCATCAACAAGGATATATTTATATTTGTTTCTGTATTTTTCTTTGATCTCCGGATGTTTGGAGAATATTTCTAACGGTTTCAGTAGAAGGTCATCAAAATCCAATGCCGATGCTTGATCAAGAATCGAAGCATAACCTGAAAAAACCTCAGCTGCAAGCTCATTGAAATAGCCGCCTTGTTTCGCCACATCAAGGGGACCCAACATACTGTTCTTTGAACGGCTTATAACAGATCTAAACAGTCGCGGATTAGTTTCCTTACTGTCAATACTCAGATCTTCCATCACCTCTTTGATGACGGTCAGCTGATCGGCAGAGTCGTAAATGCTGAAATTTCTCGGTAAATTGATAGATTCGCTCTCCTGCCTTATGATCAGCGCGCATGTTGAATGAAATGTGCCGATTTGAATATTCCCGACCTTATGACCGAGAAGCGCAGCCGTACGCTCCCGCATCTCTCCGGCGGCTTTGTTTGTGAACGTTACCGCAAGTATGTTCCCGGGGTCTATTCCGGCTTTGTTTATCAGATACTCTATCCTGTGAGTCAACACCCTTGTTTTTCCGCTTCCCGCTCCCGCAAGAATCAGTATCGGACCTTCAACGGTAGTGGCAGCTGCTAATTGTTCAGGATTTAATATACTTTGGAGATCTTGCATCAATCTACTTTGTCATTCCTCAATTGTTTATCGTACTCTCTGCGTAATTTTTGAAGTTTCTGTTTAGCGCGATTATGATCTTCGAGTGTGCTCGTAAAAGTATGGTATCCGTCTCCGGTAGCAACGAAGTAAATGTACTCGGTCTCGGCGGGCCATAATGCGGCTCGAATAGATGCTAATCCGGGGCTGCCTATCGGTCCCGGCGGTAACCCGCTGTGACGATATGTATTATAGGGTGACTTGATGAAGAGGTCCTGATTTGATAATCTACGCGGTCCGTCGGGGAGAAGAAACTGTATCGTCGGGTCTGCTTGAAGCCGCATATTTTTCTTCAATCTGTTGTGATACACGGAGGAGACTACGGGTCGCTCCTCGTCGTGGACAGATTCCCCTTCTATTATAGAGGCAAGCGTAATCACTTCGTTCATTGTCATAGACATCTCATCCGCGCGTTTTCTCTCTTCAGAGCCGAATTTATCGCGGAACTGCCTCACCATCCACCCGATCATCATTTTTTCACTCATGCCGTAAGTGAAATGATAGGTCTCCGGGAAAAGATATCCCTCTAAGTCTGTCGCGTCTATGCCCAGTTTTGCTATGAAGACGGAATCGGACAGAAGCGAATCGAAACGCTGAATGTCGATCTTGAATTCCTTCCGGAGTTCTTCCGCTATCTTACGACTGTTCCAACCCTCCAATATGGTGATCACGACAGGTTCGACCTCTCCGGATGTTATCAGATTAAAGACATCGTACAAACTCGACCCTGCTTTCAGTCGATACTTTCCCGTCTTAATCATCCTTTGCACTCCGAGCATCTTGCCGGACCTTATAACTTCTCTCTTGGATTCCGCGATACCGAGAAAAACCAAACTATCCGCGACCTGGCTCAGACTCGCTCCCATAGGGATCGTGAGAATATAATGACCTTCTGATTTATCAGGGATTTGCACCCCTGTCATTATTACTACATAGAGAAGAAAAATCGTGAAAAGAATCACGCTTGCTCCGATAATAATAGGAAATTTCATGTTCGATTTTTTATCCAAATTCAGTTCCATACGAAATGACATAGACATGAATTTAGAAATTTCACACTCTCAAGTCAATCCATTTGTAGTCTCTTAAAAGAAATTGATATAAAATGAAATAAACGGAGCAGAAACGCTCCGTTTATTCAGTATGCCTTCTGATTAAATTATGTCTTCTAAAACATCTTATTGAATCTCACAGTTACTACTATTTCTCTTTCATCTTCAGGTCCGTCAAGCGGTTTGGCAAAGTTGACTCTAAAGCCTTCGTCCTTCGAACCGATTCCTACACCGATATTCCTCATAAATTCTGATCGGTCTGGAAGGTCTCTCTTGTCGCTCCACACTACACCCGCATCCATGAATAAAGCGATCAGATAATCGTCAAATATCGGCAAGAATTCCAATCCGGCAATTTCCTCGACATCCGTAGTGTATTCTACATTCAACATTGCCATTTTGTCGCCGTCCTGAAACTCTTTATATTCGTATCCTCTCAAGGATCCTATACCGCCGAGATCGAATTTTTTCTGCAGCGGGACACTTCCGTTCGTAGTTCCATATCGCACTCTGAAATTCAGATCGTCGTTTCTTCCAAGCGGTTGATATCTGCTGACGCTTATAATGTATCGTTCATAGCTCGGCATCTCGTCATTAAAGAGAGTGCTGTTCCACTCAGCTCGGATCTCGGCGTCCCAATTTCTGAGCGCCCTCGAGCTCCCTGTCCGAACGACAAGATACGTATTCTTATATATGCCTTCTGTTACAGCAGGGTTATCCCTGAACGCTTTGCTCTGCCTGAAAAACGACCAATCTTTCTCAACGGACATATCGGTATGCTTCTCTTCCACATATCCGCCTTCAATATTCAGGAGCCTCCCGATATTTTGTATTCCGTAAACCGAACTTCCGCTCTTTCGATAATAATCGAGAAAATCTTCATGGAAGAGCAGAGCGGTAAAACTGTTTTCATGTCTTGGAATTACCCATAGGTCTTCGCTGTACGTCAGATCAAACAGTTCAGCGCCAAACTCGAAACTGTTTCTTCTGAAAAATTTCCGTGTCAATCCTGCTCGATAACTTGACCGATCGTTGGACAGCCCATAGCCTAAGAAACCATAAAAAGTGAGCCTGCTTCCCATCCCATATGAGTCCTTAAATTCCTTCGGCACTCCGAATCCTAAGAAGAATCCTTCTACCCTGTTATACGAAACCATGAACGGTTCGTTTTCTAAATCTTTGTTCATTTCCCAATCTAATTCATACATATCGCCGAGATCGCCAGCTTTGAGATCGCTTACAGCGATAGTCATTAACAGCATTATGGGAATAGTGAAAATATGTTTCATTGCTTTATGCCCCTAATTTATTAAAACGGTTTCCATATAGCGTTAGATACGTCAGCGCCCTTAAATTGTTCCACTTTCAACATTGATTTCTTTCTCTTTCCACTCTATTACGGCATTCGTAAGCTCAATAAATCCTTTGACATCAAGCGTCTCCGGTCTGCGTGTCAGATCGAATCCCAGCTCCTCCAAATAACTGACACAATCCGCGACCCCTTTAATGCTGTTTCGTAACATTTTGCGTCTCTTCCCGAACGTTGTCCGAATAACCTGTTTAAGCAGAATAAGATCGGTAATATCATCCGGCAGTTTTTCTCTCAGGGTCAATTTTATGGCGGATGATTCTACTTTAGGTTTCGGATTGAATACTCCCCGCGAAATATTGAAAAGTTTTTCACTCTCAGAAAAGAGCGCTGTATAGACGGACAGAATGCCATACCTTTTACTTCCGGGTGGACTCAACAACCTGTCTGCGACTTCTTTTTGAAGAGTTGCCGTCAATGTTTCAACGCTTTTAAAATGATCGAAAACATGAATCAGTATTTGACTCGTTATATGGTAAGGGATATTTCCGATCACCTTCAGCTTTTTCTTGGATCTTTTCGCTAATTCGGTAATATCAAAAGTAAGAAAATCATGGTGTATTATCTCAAAGCGTTCTTCATCGGCAAATTCTTCCTTCAGATATTCCACAAGCCGTTCATCTATCTCTACCGCGGTAACCTTTTTTGCAACTTTCAGGATCTCCCTTGATAAAAAACCTGTACCGGGTCCTATCTCCAAAACTTCGTCTTCCTCTCCAATACCGGAATTCTCAACTATTTTTCGAGCGACGTTTTTGTCCATCATAAAATTTTGACCGAGACTTTTCTTGTGATGGAACTCCTTATTCACTTTTGTCATTCATTCCTTCAAAGAGACGTAAACAGTTATCTGTGGTTAATTGTGCAACCGTTTCATATGAAGTCTTTCTCAATTCTGCTATCCTCTTTGCTATAAGTTCGACATAAGCGGGTATATTCCTTTTTCCTCTATATGGAGCGGGTGTCATGTACGGACCATCCGTTTCCACGAGTAACCGGTCGTCAGGCACCATTTTTATCACACTTTCAAGTTCATCTATTCCAAATGTGGCAATGCCGGTAAAACCGAGATAAAATCCCATTGAGAGTAACGTTTCAGCAAATTCGGTACTTCCCGTGTAGCAGTGTATCACTCCGTTAAAATAATCCCCGGATCTGAGACAATTCTCCATTTCTTCATCCGAATCTCTGTTATGGATTATCATGGGTAAATTTTCATCTTTTGCTAATTTTATCTGCGCGTTAAAGATAGATAACTGAGATTCTACCTCAGAATAATTTTTATTGAAATCCAAGCCTATCTCTCCAATTGCAACGACAACCTCTTCTGACAGGAATTCACTCAGTGAATCCAAATAATCGTCCTGTACACTGTCCGCATCATGCGGATGGACTCCCACCGCAGCGAATACGTTTTTGTGATCATTAGCAATTTTTATGCAATTTTTACTTGCTTCGATAGAGGTGCCTGGTGTGAGTAGCTTATTTACACCGGCATCTTCGGCTTGCAGAATTAGCACATCTAAATCTTTCGAGTAGACACTTGAGTCTAGGTGTATATGCGAATCTATCAGCATTCGATGGAGGATTTATTCGTTTCTTCTCAGTTAGCTGTCATTCAATTTCAGCTCTTGCTCTTCGATCATTTCATCTTCGATCTTCGCAAATAATACTTCTGGAGTGTTAAGCTCGTGACCTGCTTTTAGATCGGTAACTCCCGCCTGATCCCAGCTTAGAGTTTCGGATAAGTTCAATATGTTCCAAATTTTCTCGGAAGTGAACGGAATTATCGGAGCAGCGATAACAGCGAGAGTCTTTATGGCTTGCAAACTCATGTTCAATGTTGCGGCACACCGCTCTTCGTCGCTTTTCCGCGTAACCCAAGGTTCATTTTCGTTAAAATATTTATTCCCAGCCCTTGCGAGATCCATCATATATTTGACAGCATCCCTTACCTTAAATCTGCTGAAAGCCTCTCCTGTCTTTGAAACAGATTTTTCAATTTCTGACAGCAACTTCTTATCACTTTCATTCAGCTCGGATCGTGCCGGCACCTTACCGTCAAAATACTTATGCACAAACGTCACTGTTCGATGAATAAAATTTCCCAATATATCTGCGAGTTCGTTGTTATTTTTAGATTGAAAATCCGCCCAGCTGAAATCTGTATCTTTTCCTTCCGGCGCATTCGCGGCAAGCACATATCGCAACGGATCGGGAGGAAAGAGTTCAAGATATTCGTGAAGCCAAACCGCATGATTTCTGCTTGTAGATAGTTTGCTCCCTTTGAGGTTAAGAAATTCGTTTGCCGGAATTTCATCTTCAAGTACATAACCGCCGTAACCCATCAACATCGCCGGAAACATAAGAGCATGGAAATAGATATTGTCTTTTCCTATAAAATGAATCAGGCGACTCTCCTCACTCTTCCAATACTTTTCCCATAATGCCGGATCACCCTTTTTCTCCGCCCATTCCTTCGTTGCTGATATGTAGCCCAAGACGGCTTCGAACCATACATATATTTTCTTCCCCTCGGCTTCTTCCAATGGAACCGGTATCCCCCAATCAAGGTCTCGCGTTACCGCCCGTTCTTCTAACCCTTCATCTAACCACCCTTTGCAGTAGTTGATGACATTATTTTTCCAATTTTTTCGCGTATCGATAAAATCCTTCAAACTATCCTGAAACTCATTAAACTTCATATACCAGTGTGTAGTTTTTTTTAAAATGGGTGTCTTACCGCTGAGCTGGCTGATAGGGTTCTTCAGATCAACCGATTCATACCACTTTCCGCATACCTCGCACTGGTCGCCCTTAGCGCCTTCATGTCCACATTCGGGACAGGTGCCCGTAACGTATCTGTCGGGGAGGAACATGTTCTTTTCCGGATCAAACCATTGCTCCGATTCACGCTTCACCAGATAATCTTTCTCAATGAATTTCAGAAAGAAATCCTGCGCTGTTTCCGTATGGATTGGATTGGTCGTTCGCGAAAAAATATCGAATTTTATCCCTAATTTTTCAAAACTATCTTTAATTATCGGATAGAAATGATCGACAATATCCTGAGGAGTTTTACCCTCCTTATCGGCGGATATTTTTATCGGAACGCCATATTCATCGGTTCCGCAGATATAAACAATATCGTCGCCTTTAAGTCGACTGTACCTGACGAAGATATCGCCCGGCAGATATGCTCCGGCGATATGACCGATGTGGAGTGGGCCGTTTGCGTACGGAAGCGCAGATGTCACTAAAGTTCTTTTGAATTCCCCCATTGGTCTAATCGGCGCTCACACTAAGATTTCTTTGAGTTATTACGCCCATATTTTCTCCCTTTTCCATCTCCACCACAGCATGATAGCTTATTGCAAACGGCAGTTCAAGAGGATTGTGATAATATTCTCTCCGAGAACCTTTAAACATTATGTTAACGACGTTATCCAAGACAGCTACCTTATTTCACCTTTATTTCCATTCAACCTCAAGAGCATGCGTGATTCGAATACCAATGCTGAAAAAATCATTGGAATATATATGTTTCGTCCCACCAAATCAATCGCTTTGTCGAATTGCTCTCCTATTTTTGAACCGGTAATTCGGGATATATCGTTGATCCCGCCCTTTAATATTAATCTGAGCGCTATAAGGAAAATATCTGCTAATTTTTCCTTACCCTCCGATGAAATTGCTGTCAACTTTCGATTCATCGAGACAATATCTGAAGCCAACCCTGACCGGATAGTTGCCACTAATTCATCCGCGACCGCCGACCGTTCTTCAATTTCCCCCTCTTCCATCAGTTTTAACGCCTTGGAGATATCGCCTTCGACAATTTTAACAATTGATCTTACTTCCTCCACCGGATTCCCGAAACTGACGAGCTTCTCCGTAACTTGAGCATCCGTCAGACCTTTTAGCTTGATTTCTTGACAGCGTGAACGAATTGTGGGAATCAACGAGTTTGGCTTGGATGTAGTAAGAAATAAGAATGTATCCGGTGGAGGCTCTTCTAACAATTTCAAGAATGAATTTGCGGCCTCATCGTTCATCATTTCTGCCCTTGACAGAATTATAACCTTTTTGCCCGGCTCGGCGCTTTTAAGATAAGAATTCTCTCTCAGTTGGCGAATGCTGTCTATTCTTATGAATTTTGCCTTCGGAATTTCTATTCTATAGTAAGGGTTTTTCGCTTTTTTAGTAATTTCGAGTTGAATTTTCTCTAAAACCTCTTCACTTAAACCGTAAAGCGGATCGGTAGATTTGTTTTTGGAAGCGCTTCTGCTTTTCCCCCCCGGTAACGGATAGACGAATTGTACGTTTGGGTGCTCGAGAGAGTTTATGCGCCTGCAAGATGAGCAGTTTCCGCAAGCGTATGGTCCTTCTTCGGGACAATTCAATAATTTTGCTATTTCGAGAGCAAAAAATTCTTTTCCGCAGCCGGAGGGTCCGGAAATTAGGATAGCGTGAGCAAGCCTATCTTTCTTCCAAGCGTCCAATATGAATTTTGTCCACTTTTCTTGTCCGATAATATCGTCAAATGCCATTGCTAAAGATTCTTTTTAAGCCAATGCAAGGGATTTTGTTTCTCGCGGTTGTGCCATATCTCGAAATGCAATTCTGAGCCTTCAAGCGATCCTGTTTCACCAACTGAAGCGATCCTTTGTCCGGTCGCGACCGTTTCGGTAGGAGTAACAAAAATCTCGGAGAGATGAGTATAAACCGAGTAATAACCCCGTCCATGATCGATGATCACTGTGTTGCCAAAACCTCTTATCCAAGTGATGCTCGTGACCCGTCCGGTTAGCACAGAAACCACTTCCGTTCCCTCTTTGACCCTGATATCGATCCCTGAATTTTCTGTGATGGTTTTTAGCGTTGGATGCTTTCTCTTACCGAATCGCGAAACGACTTTTCCTACCGTAGGCCAAACAAGATTTCCTTTAAAGCTCGCAAAATCAGCATCTATTACGAGATCTTCTATGGAAATATTTCTGCGCCGGGCGAGCTCTTCAAGTCGTTTTCGTTCATCTTCAAGAGCGGCAATGATAGATTCCACTTGCTTTGCCGCTTCTTCCTTATCTTTCACTATCTGCCGTAATGAACTTTTATCTTGTCTTACTCTCCTAAGAAGGTTTTTTCGCTCTCTCCTGTTTTTAACAAAATTCCTCTTCTCTTTCTCTTTTTCTTTAATGTTTCTTTCCCGCAAATTGATCTCTTGAACAAGCCTTATCTCCCTTACTTCCAGATCGGTAATAGTTCTGTTTATGGAGCTGCTCAATTTTCTATCATAATCATTGATAATTTTCAGATATTTCATGCGGTAGAAAAATTGACTTACACTCGCGGATGTGAGTAATAGCTCAAAATCACTGTAAGTCCCGGATTTAAACATCTGAACACTGCGTTTTGAGAACCGGTTCTTCAATTTGGTAAGATGAGCGTTTGAAGCTTTTATAACTTTTCTTGATTCGTTTACTTCCGCGTCTCTTTGTTCTATCTCCTGGTCGAGCCTCGATAAATATCTTGTCGTATAATCCAACTGCTTGTTCAGCATCGATATCTGTTTGACAACGCTGACTTCGGTCGATTCTTTTTGTTTTATCTCTTTCTTAAGGTCCTCTATTATTGTTTTAAGATCTTCCAGCTCTTCCCCGCGGTCATATATTTTCTCCTTGATATCGGAAGGCGACTGAGCGATGAGAATGTCACCAGCTGTAACAATAAGGATTATAGCCGAGATGAAGCAGAATCTGAATATATTATTAAAAGATAAATTCATTTGATTTTAAGTTAATCCCGAACCGGTTGAGTTTCAATTGAATTTAGACTACTTTCAGCCGAAATATATCATTCATGCGGAGTGACGATGTCACTCTACCCATTTTCGCTTGACATCGAAAGCCACGCCGGGTATTATATAGCCTTCTTACTGGAGGATTGATCAAGATGAGTAGTGACTCAATTTGGAGTAACATTTTTAATAGCCGAAGAGGTGAATCAAAGGCTTCAATTGCCATTCGAAGCGTTCCGATTTTTGAACAACTTTCAAATAAAGAGATAGCAGCTGTAGAAAAACTCGTTCACACCCGAACATATGAAGCTAACGAATCAATTTTCAGTGAAAAAGATCCCGGTGGAGGGATGTATATCGTCATGGAGGGAAGCGTCACTATCTTGAAGAATCAAGGCGGAACACACGAAAAAACACTCGCAACTCTCGAGCACGGCGATTTCTTCGGTGAGATCGCCCTTCTTGACGAGTCACCCCGAACAGCTACCGCGGTGAGTGTAGAAGATTCGAAAATTCTCGGCTTTTACCGGACTGACCTTTATGAACTTGTCGAACGGCGTCCGAAGCTTGCAATAAAGATAATTGTCAACTTGGCTCGAGTAGTGAGTGAACGCTTACGGCATTCGAATACTCAGTCTCATGAACTCCGGGAACAATTAGCAAGTTACGAGACAGAACAGAGCAAAGACGAATCTTCCGAATGACTCAGAGTTCAACCACCCAACATTCTGTAATACGTTACATCACTCGTGTCATAATTACGCTTGGAATTATTGCGGCATTATTCTTTTTCCTTCCCCGTGTGGAAGATATACTGATTCTTTTTCTCATCTCGCTCTTACTTTATTCGCTGTTGGTACCGCTCGTGAATAATTTAGAAAGCAAAGGAATTCCGCGCGCGTTTTCCATAATCATAGTATTTCTGATCGGGTTCCTGATCGCCGGAATGGCTCTTCAATTCATCATTCCGCCTATCATAAAAGAGGCAAAGTCATTACAGGAAACCATTACTCAACAGGGACCTGAAAAAGTTTTCCAAAATATCAGTGACTTTATAGAATCTCGATTTCCGATGCTCGATACTCAGATGGTAGCTGATAAACTCGGAGGATATCTTTCTGCGACACTTTCAAAGGGTGTCGGTTTGGTTCTCGGTTTTGTTTCCGCTTTCACATCTTTATTGGTGATACTGTTCATGACCTTCTTTTTCCTCAAAGACCAGCGAACCATAAAGAAAAATCTTATAGGAATGGTTCCGAACAGGTTCTTCGAAATGTCGCTGGTAATGGTTTATAGAATTGAAAATCAGCTCGGCAGTTATATCCGGGGTGTACTCATAGACGGACTCTTTGTTGCCATATTAAGTTCTATCGGACTTTACTTGATCGGTCTCCCTTTCTTTTACTTTGTCGGTATAATTGCCGGTCTTACAAATATGATCCCTTATATGGGACCTTTGATAGGAGCGACTGTGGCTATAATAGTTGCTCTCATGAGCAATCCGGAAAGTCTTATGATAATTGTTTATATAGCTGCCGTCTTCGCCATCGTGCAGTTGATAGACAACGTGGTGATAACTCCTGTAGTAGTATCCAACGCCGTTGACCTTCACCCACTCGTGGTTATGTTAGTGGTTCTTGTCGGTGGAAGTTTGCTCGGAGTAACCGGATTGATATTCGCTATCCCTTTAACAAGCATTGCAAAGGTTATAGTAGAAGAATTGGTTAAGGGACTAAAAAGCTACAGGATCGTCTGATTCTTTAAAACTCTGCTGTTTCCCAGCTGTGCAAATTGTTTTCCACAAAATAAAGGTAATAATACTGGCTTTCTGCGGAAAGATAGACCCATAATTCATACTTCAAAGGCGCTTCCGCGGCATAATATTTGAAATCCGGCATTCCCCAGAGTCGGAGAACCTTATCCTTGTCCACACCGGCTATCAATCTGTCAGCGAGATGTTTTTTGTTTTGAGCTACGACTTCCGCATGTCGTTTCTTTGCTTCGCTGATCCGTTCTTTAGCCATAGCGTCTTCAACGTATGCAATTTGACGGTCGGCAATTTTTCTGAGATTATCATTAAACTTACCAGCCTTTTCAAATGAGTCCTTAGCATAAATATAGGCATTTCTGTTTAACGCCTCCACTCCTTCTTTGAATAGAATCCTCGCAATTTTACTGTAAACCACGTCCGCTTGCGGTTTTAGATCGGGATTCATTTCAACTACCCTGATCAGTAAAGCTTCTGTGCTGCGGATCTCCTCGGCTTCTAATTTTCGCTCCGCTTTTGTAAGCAGCATTTGCGAAGTGGCGATCCTGACCGCCTCCGAAAGAGTTGTATCGATAAATTCCGCTTTAAGAAACCACCGCTCGGAATTACCGAAATCCCAATCTATATGACTGTTTAGACCATTCTGAAAATATTGCCGTCCAATCTCTTTTCTTTTTTCAATTACTTTTTTTTCAAGATCGAAATCCCATGTATTCAGATGATTTATCCTGGCATATAAGAGCAATGCATCATCTAAATCGTTATTTTCTTGGGCATCTACAGCTTTATCGAACATCTCGCCCGGAATGTGCTTGTCGGATTCGGAAACTTGTTGTCGAGCTCTCCCTGCATTGGCATGATTCGGGTGAAGCCTCAGGAATCTCAGGTATTGTGTTCGGGCAGCGCTATATTTCCCCTGCTTATAATACTTCTCTGCTACATCACCTGCCGTCTTATTACCCCCGAACAACATCCCGAGAGTAACTGTTACACCAAAATGTGAAAGATCGATCTCACTGATGTCGGCAACATCTTGAGGATCATCGAGGGTTGTTATACGCAGATCGGTGTACTTAAATTCAAATCCCAGTCCTATTCGTGAAGATTGCTCGCTTGCAAGAAGTATTTGGGTTCCAAGGGCGAATCCAAGCGGATTTGAAGTACCGCTCAAGTATGTAGAACCCTCTTTGCTTCGGTATAGATCGACTTTTGCGTATCCATAGCTTATTTGCCCGTAAAGAAGCAGCCTGCTCCCAATCGAAAAGTTCAACGTTTCATTCAGATTGTATTCGACTACTTTGGGAGAAAGTGCCGGGGTTCCTTTAAATTCCGTTGCTAACCCCGGATCAGATGGTAATGATGGGAATTCAAGCGCAAATAAATAGTTAATAGAAAATCCTGTTTGCAGATCAAACATGCTCTGTTTCCAAAAATATCGTGTGAAATTGAATTTCGCAAAATCAAGAGTATATACGGTAGCCAATCTTGAGCTGCTTATCCCTAACGCTTTTTCAGTTGAAGAGTGATTGAACCGTTCGATTCCTGCTTTAAGATCAAATATCGTCACGCTGAACGGAGTCTGGTATCTGCTCTTCTTTAATCCAAAGAATTGTCCCTCTACAGGTGATGCCTGAAGAATTATCAGAAACAGCGTCAGATAGATATAATGTTTACGATTCATCATGAAGCTTTAATATATGGACGTATGTTTAATAATATCAACACATAACACAATTATTTCAACTTTTCTCCTAACATCCTTGATTTAATCTAACAAAACAGATATCTTGATTCATCGGGAAAGAAGTCTAAAAATAGGAAAATGTTGGAAATACTGATTGGAATAATTTTTTGGATCGTGCTCGTTATCGGTGTTGTGGTAACGCTTTTCGGTATTCCGGGAACTTTCATCATAGCCTCAGCTGCGTTGCTTTACTCTATGCTCACTGATTTTTCAGGGATCAGCTGGGTACTGATATTTCTGCTATTCGCAATAGCCGTATTACTCGAATTTCTCGAATTCTCCTTGTCGGGTTATATGGCTAACCGATTCGGCGGTTCTAAACTGTCCGTTGTAGGAGCTATTCTCGGCGGTCTGATCGGAGCCATTTGGGGTACTGCCATACTGCCGATAATTGGAACTCTCATGGGAGCGTTCATAGGCGCTTTTGGCGGAGCATTCATCGGAGAATATTTTATTTCACGCGACTTTGAGAGAGCTTTCCTCGCCGGCATAGGGGCATTCTTAGGCGCTGTTGGAGGAAAGACAATGAAAACCGTCACCGCCGTCGCGATGGTCGTGACCATAGGATTTTACTTCTTTTAAAAATGAGACATCTTCTTTTTTATAGCGCTGCCATCACGGCTTTCATTCTTTATTTCGCTGATGCGTCAACTTCAACGGAACCGGGGAAGTTCACCTTAGCCCGGCTTCATTATGGCGGAGGCGGTGATTGGTATGCAAATCCGAGCAGCATACCGAATCTTATGAAATATATCGGCGAAAACAGCTCTATAAAAACCTCCGTAAACGAAGCTCGCGTAAAGATCTCGGATGAAGACCTCTTTCGTTACCCGATACTTTATATGACAGGTCATGGTAACGTGAGTTTTTCAGACTCTGAAGCTCTCAGATTAAGACAATATCTAACTTCAGGCGGATTCCTCTTCGCCGACGACAATTACGGTATGAATGATTCTTTCCGGCGACAGATGAAAAAAGTCTTCCCTGATAAAGATTTGGTTGAACTGCCTTTTTCACATGGAATATTTGATATTCATTTCCGTTTTCCTAACGGGCTGCCTAAAATTCATGAGCATGACGGGAAACCGCCACAGGCGTTCGGCATCTTCCATGAGGGTAGAATGGTAGTATTCTTCACTTATGAAAGTGACTTGGGTGACGGTTGGGAGGACGAATCCGTTCATAATGATCCGTTGGAGCGAAGAATCGCAGCTCTTCAAATGGGAACAAACGTGATTGTTTGGGCTTTAACCAATTAACGCCATGAATAAAGAAAGAAAACTACTTAGCCATATAGATCAAGTTCGAAAATTGACCGCGAATCAGCGGTTGCGAAACTCTCTTTTCATGTTTACGACTCTACTGATCACCATTACGGTAACGTTGCTGTATCTCGAAGGTGTCTTCTGGTTTGGAACTACAATTCGATGGTCTATACTTATTGGAGCACTTCTCGCTTCAACCATTTCAATAGGCGTTGTTCTGATGATCCATAACCGCATCAAACGAAGTCAGATGAGCGGAAGTTCCGATGAGGAATTAGCCCGGATGATCGGTGAAGACAATCCTTCCATAAAAGATAAACTGCTCAATGCGATACAGATTGGCGCCGGCTCGGACGAATCTAATTTCTCACAGGAGCTGATAGATAGTTCCATAACACAGATTGAAAAAGAGATAGCTAACGCTGATCTTTCAAAATCAGTTGAAAACAAAAACAGAAGTAAACGCAATAAGACTCTACTGACAGCAGCTCTCACAGCGGCATCTCTTCTCCTAATTTCACCGGCAGAGCTGAAAAATGCTGCCTCAAGATTGGTTCTTCCGAGCGAGAATTTCAACCCTGCGCTCCCCTTCTCGGTTGAGGTTTCTCCAAAAAATACCGAGATCGTCAAAGGCGACACATTGATATTTTCCGCTTCTGTTTCCGGGAGCCTGCTTCCAACAGAAATGATATTTGAAACAGAAAGTCAGGGAATAATCAGCGCTAATTTACTGATGCCCGATTCTTCAGGAATATTCAGGTTTGTCTATGAGTCCATCAAGGAAAATTTCAGCTATCGGTTCAAGGCGAAGGACCCCAAATTCCTTAAATCATGGGTGAGATATGAATCTGATAAATACAGAGTTTCAGTGCTCAACCGTCCCTCTGTCCGGCGAATGAATATCGAGCTTGAATTTCCCGGTTATTCGAAATTGGAGAATAAGGTCTTTGAAGGAAATATGGGAGAGATCGTCGCCTTGAGGGGAACCAAAGCTACTTTCTCAATCGAATCAAACAAGCCGCTGTCATCCGCTGAAATATCTTTCTCAACCGGTGAAAAAATAAGTTTAAAAACAAAGAGCCGATCCGCTATCGGTCATTTCGTGATCGATAACAGCGGTTCCTTTCATATAAGTCTGCACGACACTCAAGGGATAGAAAATAGCAATCCGGTTGAATTCGGTTTCATAGCGATGAGGGATGAATTTCCGGTCATATCGCTCTTAGAGCAGCCGGAAAATTTCGATCTCGATGCTTCAATGGCGATCCCGATGCGATTAAGGATCGACGACGATTTCGGTATCACTGAAGTAGCTATTGCTCTACGGGTTATAAGTGAATATGGTGAAGAGTCTGATTCCTCATTTCAATTCATAAATATTGACCTGCCGCCGATTCGCACCGGTAGTTTAGAATTTGGACGATATCTCGACCTGTCTCCGTTCGAGATCGCTCCAAGCGATATTATAGAATATTACGGCATAGTTTATGACAACGATACTTATTCAGGTCCAAAACTTTCACGCAGCCGGCTCTATTACGCCCGATTTCCGAGTTTAGCGGAACTCTATAAGCGGATCGAAGAAGACACACGGATAGCGGATAATTCAGCCGAGGAGACCCTCAAAGAAGCAAAGGAACTCAGAGAGGCTATAGAAGAATTAACCGAAGAATTCAAAAAGGACCCCGAACTCGATTGGGCTAAAAGACAGAAAATTGAAGAAACCATTCGAAAGCAGGAAGAGATAGAAAAATCATTGGAATCTATCACAGACAAGCTTGATGAGATCATTGAAGAAGCGGAAAAAAATCAACTCTTCACCGAGGAAAGCCTTCAAATGTATATGGAGCTT
Source organism: Fidelibacterota bacterium MT.SAG.3 (assembly GCA_004402895.1). GTDB lineage: Bacteria > Fidelibacterota > SORT01 > SORT01 > SORT01 > SORT01. Next base: position 34,987 of record SORT01000010.1, read on the forward strand.
CAAAATCTTTTTCAGGATTTAGCGTCATCCGAATTATTTGAAGCGATGGAAAAGATGAGAGAAGCGATGATCTCGCTCAACGAAAATGATATGGCGAAAGCTCTTCAAGAATTCAATCTTTCACAGGAACAGTTTACAAGAGAGTTAGAAAGGACTCTTGAAATATTCCGCCGTGTGCAAGCAGAACAGAAGATGGATGAGATCGTCAAGCGAATGACGGAGCTGGCTGAGGAACAAAAACGAATTGCCGAAGAGACCAATAAACTTTCTGAAGAGAATAAAAATGAGCTGAAATCGCTTGCCGAAAGAGAAGAAAGAGCGAAGGATGAACTCGCGAATATTTCAGATGAAATGAAAGAATTAGAAAATATCACCGAACCGTTCCCGGAAATGCCGACATCCAAGATAGCCGAGTTACAAGATGAAATGGAAACGGGCGACCTGCCGAACTCTCTTCAACAATCCGAGCAGGCTATGATGGATTCGGACATCTCCTCGTCAAAAGAAAAATCCGATCAAGCAAGCAGCGAGCTGTCGAAAATGCTCAGTAAACTTGATTCATTAAAAGAGGAGATGCGTAAGAAACAGCTGCAGGAAGTATTGGCAGGATTTCAGAAAATAACACGGAAAGCCTTACAAATTTCCAAGAATCAGGAGGAACTTACATTAGAAGGAGAAGGGTTAAAAAGTAACAGCCCTAATCTTGCCCAAATTGCGGCAAAACAGGAAGAACAAAGACGTGATCTGAGCAGTCTGGTTGAAGACCTTGTGGAACTTTCAAAGAAAACGTTCGGAATCAGTCCCGCGATTGCCCGCTCGATAGGGAAAACGTCGGGAGCGATGTCGAAAGCGGTCAGAAACCTGTCTGAGCGGAATGCAAGGCAGGGTAGTGCTGCGCAATCTGAAGCTTTAGGCGGACTAAATCAAACGATCCTTTCTTTGCGCGGTGCGATGTCACAGCTTTCAGCTTCGGGTTCGGGCACCGGATTTGAACAGTATTTGCAACAAATGCAGCAGATGGCTAATGCCCAAGGAGGCATAAATAGCGAGACCTTGAATATGATGCCCGGCATGAAGCCGGGCGGTTCACGCTCGTCACAGAGCATGAGAAATTTAGCGGCAAGGCAGGAACAGATCAGGCGTTCTCTCGAAAAGATGATGAAAGAGATGGCAGGAAAGAATGACGGCGTCGGCAGATTGGACGGAATCGCCAATGAAATGGGTGAGGTGATAAAGGACCTCAAAAACAGACGGCTCTCGAGAAAAACGATTCAGCGACAACAGCGAATATTGTCGAGAATGCTTGATTCGCAAAAATCAATGAGAGAACGGGAAAAAAGCAGGAAGAGAAAATCCAAAAGCGGGATTGACATTGCACGCTACGGTCCGTCGGGACTACCTCAAAACCGGGGTGAAAGAGGCGAGCTGCTCAACCGCGAATTGATAAACGCGCTCAGAGAGGGATATTCCATGGACTATCAGGAACTTATCAGAAAGTATTACGATTCGCTTCGCAGCAATCAATCAAAAAATAGTCAAGCGCTGCCGGTAGAGAGCAATTGAAGCTTAGAGCAACCATACTGACCCTTTTTATATTCTTGACGCATTCGCTTCTATTCGCTCAATTCGACGGAAACAATATGCTCTTCCAAAGAGCGCGAGCATATCATAAAATGGGCAAAATCGAGGATGCCATCAAAATACTTGAAAAGCTGCACGATGAAAAACCGGGAAACATCGCTTACTTGAATCTGCTGAAAGAGAGTTACAAAGATATTGGTGATTTCAGACAGTTACTTTCCCTCCTGCAGAAAAATTCAGCCCTACATCCTGATAACTGGCGAATCGAAGTCGAGCTGATCGACACATACTTGAAACTCAAAGAGAAAGATAAAGCATTCGCAATTATTAACAGATTATCCAAAGAATATCCGAATAACTATTCCGTAACACGAACAATTGCCTTAGTATTGAGTAGTAACAGATTATTTGACGAGACTGTCGCGCTCTATGTAGACGCTCGAATGAGGACGGAAAAACCGGCTCCGTTGACAAGAGACTTGGCGAATTTTCATGCATCCCGCCTCAATTATGCTCAAGCTACCAAGGAGTATATAAAATTCCTGAATTTTGCTCCTCAAAATTTTGGATATATACGCCGGCAACTCTCCCGCTTTAATACCGACAGCAGCACAATAAGCAGTGTACTCAATAATCTCAAAGCGGGATTAAAGGAATCTCCCGACAATGAATCGTTAAGGCAACTCGTAGCGGATTACCAATTCCGGACGGGTAATTATGAGGAAGCGCTCGCCGAGTATATTATCTTAGAAACCAACTCCGAAAAAGAGGGACAGATTCTTTATGGGTTCATCGAAGATCTAAAACTTGAAAAACAATATCAAATCGGCATAAAAGCCTCGCGAAAACTGATGACCCTTAAGCCAAACAGTAGATTATATCCGAATACATATTTTATGTTAGCGGAGTTGACTGAGCTGAACGAAGCAAGTCAGAATGAATATTATCCTGAGCTGACTTTTACTCTTCAGCAGAGCGATGCGGATAGAATTAATGAATCTCCGGGCATTCCAATCTCTGTTGCGATCTATGATTCACTCTCAAACAGATACCGGAACAGCCTGATCGCCTCGAAGGCGCTCTTCAGGATGGGAGAGATCTATTTCACGAGACTCCAAAATTTAGACGAGGCTGAAAAGGCGTTTAAGAGATCGATGCTCTCTTATCGCAGCACGCAGATAATCGAACCCGCTCTTGCAAGGTTGGCTGACATCGACTTGGAACGGGGTGATCTTACTTCGGCAAAAGAAACTTATCTGAAGCTTGCCGAAACAACGAAAAGCGAGGAACTTCGGTTAAAAAGTAAATTTATCAGTAGTGAAATTGAATACTTTTCCGGTGAATTTGATAGTTCGCTCTATCATTTGAACGACCTTATATTTGAGGCTGATTTTAAAGACCCGATCATGAACGATGCTTTGGAGCTAAGTATTCTTTTGGAAATCGTTAAGAGCGATAACTCCGCAGACTCTCGGGAAGCACTGAAACTCTTTGCCAAAGCTGCCCTTATGTCCCGTCAGAGAAGATATTCGGAAGCCCGGGCAGCATATAAGAACCTTTACGATGAATACCCTGATACTCCTCTGTCGGACGATGCTTTCTATCTTGTCGGAAAACTATCAGCCACAATGGGCAGGTTCGAGGAATCCGTGGAAACGTTCGATCTTTTCCTGGTCAGTTATCCCGAATCAGACCTTGCGGACAAAGTCCTGCTTTCTGCCGGGGAAATCAGTGAAATCGGTCTTCAAGACAGTGAAAGTTCAATTTACTATTACGAGAGACTGCTTATAGATCACCCACGGAGCATATATGCGGATATTGCAAGGAAACGATTACGTAATTTATCAAAAATAGAACGAGTAAACTAAATTGAAACAATTACTTACACTACTGTTTTTTCTATTCCAGTTAACAACGCTTCTGGGTCAAAAACTGCTGATACCTATGGATATAACTCAAGAAAACCATCTGAAAGCCTATGGTTTGACCTTCTGGGCGTTAGAAGCCGACATAGAAATAGAATGGCTTTTGAATTATCAAGGCGGCTCCTTTTTAATGGATTATTCCGATAAGATTGCCCGTGAATGCAGAATTCGCGGCGTTAATTACCTGACACTCGACGCCGGTTCTATTTTGAACATATACACCGAAATCGAAGCGAATAATATGGAAGTCATACTCCTTGAAAAAGCGCCGAAGATAGCCGTTTATACTCCGCCAAATAAACAACCGTGGGACGATGCAGTCACATTAGCGCTTGAATACGCTGAGATACCATATGATAAACTATGGGATCTGGAAGTTTTGAAAGGCGATCTCTCTAAATACGATTGGCTTCATCTGCATCATGAAGATTTTACAGGTCAATACGGAAAATTTTACGCCTCTTATCACAGCGCATCATGGTATATCAGGCAGCAGCTGCAATACGAAGAAATGGCGGCTGATTTGGGGTATCTAAGCGTTTCTGAAGAAAAAAAATCTGTGGCTAGAACGATCAAGGATTATATCCGGAATGGCGGTTTTTTATTCGCCATGTGTTCCGCAACCGACAGTTACGATATAGCATTAGCCGCTGAAGGCGTTGATATTGTCGATGTTCCTTTCGATATGACACCGGTATCACCAAATTTTAATGCTAAACTTGACTATAGCAAAACTCTCGTTTTTAAGGATTTTACTCTTGTTACCAATCCGTCAGTATATGAATTTTCCGATATTGACGCTGTTCCCGGCAGCGGAGCAGCACCAAGACCGATAGAAACAGATTACTTCTCTCTTTTCGAATTCTCCGCCAAACACGACCCCGTTCCAACTATGCTGACCCAGAATCATGTTAGTGTCATTAAGGGATTTATGGGACAAACCACTTCTTTTCGCAAACATCTCATTAAAGATCATATTGTAATTATGGGAGAAATCGAATCGGCAAATGAGGTAAAATATCTTCATGGAAACTTTGGAAGAGGCACTTTTACATTTCTCGGAGGCCATGATCCTGAAGATTCCCGTCACCACGTTAACGACCCGCCTACTAATCTCGAGCTGCATCCTAATTCACCCGGCTACCGGTTGATATTGAACAACATTTTATTCCCCGCCGCAAGGAAGAAACCACAAAAAACATGAGGTATAGATGTCATCACATTTTTCTGTAAGCACACACTCTTCAACAGAGATGGTCAACATAACAAGCCAAGTCCAGAACGAACTTAAACATAGTGAAATCAAATCAGGTATCTGCATTGTTTACGTGCCGCACACAACTGCGGGAATTACCATAAATGAAGGCGCCGATCCTGCCGTCGTCAGGGATATGGTGATGGAGATGAATAAGATAGTTCCGCTTCAAGACGGGTATGACCATGCGGAAGGAAATTCAGCGGCGCATATTAAAACATCTCTCTTCGGATCGTCAGTTCAAATCCCCGTCGAAGATAGTCGTCTGACTCTCGGAACATGGCAATCGGTATTTCTTTGCGAATTTGACGGACCCCGTAACAGACGGGTGATAGTGCAAGTGATCGGGAAGTGATATTTTTTTAAGGTTGAAACGCTCTCTTTAATCAACTTTCTTAATGAGCCAGTGAGCTGTTCCCCGCTCAGATTTCACTGTAACCTTATCCCCCTGTGACTTGCCTAAAATCGCTTTGCCTACGGGAGATTTAGTGGATATTTCCACAACATCGTCCTTAAACAGCGGCATAGAAACCACTTCACCCTCCAAAAGCACGCCGGAGTCCAAATTTTCAATTATAATCGCAGAACCGACAAAAACCTTACCCTTCGGTCTGTCTTTTGGGTCATACACTTCAGAATTGGCAAGTTTATTCTCGAAATCCTGAATCTTTGTCATAAGCAAGGAGAGCCTTTCACGGGAAGCATGGTATTCCGCGTTCTCCTTTAAGTCACCCTGATCTCTCGCGGTCGATATATCTTTTTGGATTCCCGATTTAATAGGTCCTTTTAAATTCTTAAGTTCCACCATAAGTTCATCAAATTCTTCCTGCTTAAAGAAATATTTTTCGCTCATATTTTCCCCTTAATTTTACTGCTTTCCCAAATTTTGTCCATTTCCTCCAAAGATAATTCCGTTATATCGCGACCACTAACCTCAGCCGCCTTTTCAATGCTCTTGAACCGCGATTCAAACTTTTTTATCGTCCTGCGCAATGCGTCTTCCGGATTTACACCCATAAAACGGGATAAATTTACGGCGCTGAAAATAAGATCCCCTATCTCTTCTTCGAGCTCCTTTTCGTTTCCACCGGATGACGCCTTTCTGACCTCCTCGATCTCCTCATCTATTTTCGTCCATATATCGTCTACATTATCCCAATCAAATCCCGTTGTAGCTGCTTTTTCCTGCAATCTGAATGCTCTTTGCAACCCGGACAAATTTGTTGGCACACCATCTATACGGGACTCTCTCCCCTCTATTTGTTTCAATTCTTCCCAATCCATTTTTATCTTCTCGATATTTTTCTCACTATTTTCGCCGAAAACATGAGGATGCCGTCTTATTAATTTTTCATTTATTCCGGCTAATACATTGTTAATATCGAAGTTTCCCTTCTCTTCCCCCAATTTTGCGTGGAACACAACGTGCAGCAGGAGATCACCGAGTTCTTCTTTCAGTAAGTTCATATCCCCGTTATCAATCGCCTCGACCGCTTCATAAGCTTCCTCTATCAAATATTGACGAAGCGATTCATGGGTCTGCTCCTTGTCCCATTCACAACCGTTTTCCGAACGCAGAGATTGCATGATCCCTATCAATCTACTGAACTCTATAGAATAACTATTTTGCGCCGTATCTTCTATGGAAAATCTCCTCTCGCGATATAAATAAAAGGATGTTCTTGCTGATTTTACAATTCTTCAATCAGCGCTCATCCTGCCATAAATATATTTCACAATGCATCAAAACACAACTAAGAATTGATTTTTCCTAAAACCGAAAACTTGATTGTCTGCGGCCCGTATCATAACTTTGCAGCCTATATTCACAATGGAGACATCATGTTCAATGACAAGGTAAAAGCAATATTCTATTCATCAATACTTTCGATCTTAATTGTTTCTAATATCAGCGCGGAAGATAAAGATATATACCGGTTGATATTCGGCGAAATAATTTATAACTCGGAAGCATATAGCAACCTCCGCGAACTCTCCGATGATATCGGTGGGCGAGTTTCCGGGACAGAGGCAGGATACAGAGCAGAGCGTTGGGCACTCCAAAAATTCATTTCTTATGGTCTGCATAACCCTCACTTTGAACGCTTTGAAATGCCTGGCTGGAAGCGCGGTTCCCTCACGGTAGAGGTATTGACTCCGGGAAAGAAGATACTATCTGCCGTCGCCTTGGCTAATACCCCGTCAAAAGCAAAAATAACCGATCAAATAATCGACGCAGGGTTCGGCCACCCTGATGAATTCGCTGAATTAGGTGAAAAAATAAAAGGCAAGATAGTTCTCGCAGAAGTCGGCACGCTGCCCGGAGAAAGATCCGTTCACAGGACAGAAAAGGTTGAGCTTGCAACCCGGTACGGAGCAACAGGGTTTGTGCTCATCACCAACGCCCCGGGTAATCTCCCGAGAACGGGAACTTGTAAAGTCGGCGGATATGCTGATATCCCCGCAATCAGCGTCTCATCAGAACACGGAACATGGCTCAGAAGATATCTGAAAGATCATCCTGATGTCAAAATGAAGATAAATATGAAAAATAAAACAGGGATGACGCATGCGAATAATATCGTAGCGGAAATTATCGGGACGGAAAAACCGGATGAAATAGTTATAGTAGGCGCTCATCTCGATTCTTGGGAACTTGGACAAGGAACCATCGACAACGGCGTAGGCTCGGTTTCTCTGCTCGAAACTGCAAGAGTACTGTCATTGTTAGGCGCAAAACCGAAACGAACCATACGATTTATACTCTTTATGGGAGAAGAATTCGGCCTTTACGGTTCCAAGGCTTACGTTAAACAGCATTCCTCGGAACTTGAAAAGATAGTCATGATGCTTAACATGGACATGGTTGGTGATCCATATAGTTTTAACTCTTACGGACATGAAGAAGCTCTTCCGTTTCTCAAGAAACTGGCTGCCGACCTTCAGGGTTTTGGAATATCTAAGGATAAAGTTACGAACAAAGCCGCTCTTCACAGCGACCATCTATCTTTTACAATTGCGGGAGTTCCCGCTATGAGTTTGAGATCAACCTTAGATAAAAGTATGCGGCGTTACTATCACAGCGCCGGAGACACGTTCGATAAAGCGTCAGAGACCTACTTGAATAACGCAGCCAGCATAGCTGCCACTACCCTTCTCAGGATAGCAAACGCCGAGGAGAGGGTCGGCAGATTTTATTCGGATGATGAAATAAGAGATATGCTGATAGAACACGGATTAAAGGAGCCTCTTTCGCTCACAGGATATTGGAGATGGAAAGATTAGGATTCTTCAACATCTGTGATTTTATCTGCACTGTCGATCATTACTCTTATGATCCTGTTTGAACGAACCTCTAATATATTGAAAACTACTCCACTGTGACTGATTTTCTGACCCTTCTTCGGAATTTCGCCGAATTGATGAAATAAAAATCCTCCAAGCGAATCATAGCCCTCTTCTTTTGGAAAACTGATTCCTAACTCTTCCTCTACATCGTCAAGATCCCATTTCGCGTCAGCATCAATTATATATTCCGACAGCTTCTTGAATATCGGTTCCTCGTCATCATGCTCATCCTGAATCTCTCCAACGATCTCTTCAAGAATGTCCTCCAATGTCACAAGTCCTGATAATCCCCCGTATTCATCAACTACCAAAGCGAGTTTTCTCCGTTTGTCCTGAAACTCACGCAATAATTCATCTATCATTTTTGTTTCCGGAATATAAAATACCGGTTTAATGACAGCCGCTATGCTTCCCTTATTATTCTTCTGGCCGATAAATGGAATCAAATCTCGCGTATACAGCATACCTACGATATCATCCACACTATCTTTGTAGACCGGGATCCGGGAAAATCTGCTTTTCCTCACTACTTCAATAGCTTCTTGTATGTTCGATTCAATTGACAGCATTATCACGTCTGTCCGGGGCACCATTATCTCGCGAACCTTAGTGTCGCTTAGCTCGAAGATCCCATGTAACATTTTTCGTTCTTCTTTTTCCAGCGTCCCCTTTTCTTCGCCCACATCAACTAAAGTTCTTATCTCTTCTTCATCAAGGTTTACCCTCTTTTTTTCAATGCCCAACGCTTTCAAAACAAAATCGGTGAATCCGTACAACAGATTCGCAACAGGTTGAAGAACCGTATGAACAAAAGAGAGCGGTAAAGCAAACAGTTTAGCGATTTTTTCCGCTCGCTTCACAGCCGCTAATTTCGGCGTAACTTCGGAGAAGATAAGAACCGCAATTGTTATTATAATTATTTCCATAATAATTGCGATATTTTTATCAATTCCATAATATTCGGCAACGTCAAGAGCCATCAGGGCGGCAAGACTCGCGATCGCCACATTTACGATCGTATTTCCCGTTAGAATAGTGATCAGCAGTTTACGCGGTTCTCGTAGGAGTTTTAATAATATTTTTGTGCCTTCACCGTTTTGGTCGGTCAGCTCTTTGATCCGGGATTCTTTCAATGAAAAATATGCTGTTTCGCTACTCGAAAAAAATGCTGAAATGAGCATCAGGATAAATATAGCGATAAGTTTATACAGAAAAAATTCGTTCAGAAATTCTAAATCCATATCACTCGGGTTTCGTCATCAGGGAATCTTCGATCAGAGCAAGGTAGAAGTCTTCTTTCTTTTTCATCTCATCCCTCGATTCGGAGCTCGAATCCTCATATCCTGCAAGATGAAGCATACCGTGAATTACAACACGAATTATTTCGTCTGAGTGGGAATTATTGAATAATTTTGAATTCCGTTCCGTTGTCTCCAAACTAACATAAATCTCGCCTTCAATAGGCTTCGAACCTTCATGAAGAGGGAAAGTCAGAACATCCGTCGAGTAATCGTGCCCGAGATATTTTTTGTTTACTTCTTGAATTTCCTCGTCAGAAACAAGCAAAACAGAAACAGAGGTGTAATCCTTATCTTCTCCATCTAATACAGAAGACATCGCCGATTTCACGACTTCGGATTTCAGTATCCCGCGTTCATTACCGACTAGGTTAAGTTCTTTGTTCATTCATCTGCTTCTTATCTTCGTTCTCTTCCCTTTCAGGTTGCTCATCTTCGGTATCTTTTGTCTGCTTTTCAGATTTGTTTTCTTCTGTATCATCAGGATATTCAACTCTCACATGATACATCCCGATCAATATAGGCAGGATTGCCGCTTTGATCTTGCCGATTTCGGCTAAGGTAAGGTCGCATTCATTAAGTTGACCATCGTCAAGTCTTGTTTTGATGATGCTGTCAACCATATCGCTGATCCTGTTCAAAGTTTTTTCTTTTATAGAGCGTGTGGCTGCTTCGATTCCTTCGCAGATCATCACAATGCCGGCTTCCTTTGAAATCGGAAGCGGACCGGGATAACGAAAATCCATCTCGTTTACATTCGGTTCATCTCCTGCCTGCTCAACGGCTTTTTTATAGAAATACTCCATTCTCATCGTACCATGGTGCGATGTTATAAAATCAATAATCGCTTGTGGAACCTTATGTTTCTTCGCAAGCTCGATTCCATCCCTCACATGTGATGAAAGTATGAGAGCGCTAAGATTAGGTCTCAGCATTTCATGCCTGTTCTCAGCCCCCATCTGATTTTCCACAAAATATTCGGGTTTATTCATCTTTCCGATATCGTGATAATATGAGCCTACTCTTGCGAGCAGAGAATTGGCACCTATAGCATCCGCTGCTTCCTCCGCAAGGTTACCGGATAAAACACTGTGATGATACGTTCCCGGCGCTTTTACGGCTAACTGTTTCAAAATAGGTCTATTGAGGTCTGACTGTTCGAGCAAGGTCAGATCAGTCGTGATCCCGAATGCGATCTCCAAAAATCCTATGATCCCGTAAACTATAATCGGCGATAGAAGCGCATTGCCCATCGCAAAGCCATAACTTTCCAATATAACCTCAAAACTGGAGAATTTCAGCAGTTCAACTGCCGTTATCGCAATTATGTAAGCTACAGCTACAAAAAGAAATGATTTGAATAATTGGCTTCTTGTTCTTAGACGCGTCACGGTGAAGATAGATGCCGTGCCAGCGAATGTCGACACAATGACGAAATCCAGTTTATTTCCGAGAACGACGCCGATGAGAAGCGCAAGGGTGACAGTGCCGATAAAAGCAATACGAGCATCCACTAATATTGTCAGTACCATAGATGCTATTACTATCGGAATGAGATATTCCGATAATCCCAACCTATAAATCACCAATGACGAAAAAGCAAGCACCGAGAGGAATATAAATCCTATCAGCAGTACCATCCTGCTGTCTTTATATATTTGGGGACGGTACGCTACGATAAATGCGCTGAAGAAGAATAGTATTACCGATACCAGCAGGATGCGACCTATTTGCGGAAGAAATGTAACTATACCGCCTTCTGCGGTTCCCCTTCGAGCTTTTTCCGAAAAGAGAGATTCAAGCTTTTGTTGGATATCGGGAGTAACGCGCTCGTTTCTGTCCACAATCCGCTCATTGGCTCTGACAATATCCCGGCTGATCGGAACTTTAGCAATCACATCTTTAATGCGGGCATCAGTCGTTACTTTATTATAAATGATGTTCGCCTTATTGAACTTCTTTAATACGTCGATGCCCACTTCAACTTCATCCCCGGTTTCTATTCCCAGGCTTGCCTTTAATCGAATCTCGGACTGAACATGTGCGTCATCTAAACTCATGTAATAGCCCTTGTCACCCAATAATTCTTCACCGTTTTCTAATACGGCTATTTTTTGCTTACTGATCTCTTCAAGCGGAATATCCAATATACCTTCGTTAAAGAGATCGCGGGCGATTCGTTCCAAATTCGCTTTGAAAGTCTCTAATACATCTATTCCACCGGTCAGCCTGCTATCAGTATCTGTAAGAAACCGCCATTTCGGTCGGGAAAGGTTGAAATTTTGTTCTCTTTGAACACTGTTCACCAAATTAATGAGATTGAGTGAATCTTCTCTTAATTCGGCATTGAACGCCGAGTCAATTTCTGCTGCTCTCAATACTTTTGTCGTTAGGTTTTTTCCGTAAGTTGCTTTTGCTTCACGGACATTTCGGAGTGTTTCAAAGAATTTATTCATCTCATCAAGCTGAGACAGCATGATGTCATCTCTTCTCTCGAACAACGGGTATGTTTGCTCCAAAGCCTTTTGTCTATCTTTCTCGAGTTCGGTCTTTGTCTTTAATATCGGGAAATCGAATGGAGCGATTATCTCGTCAGTGGTTATTTGACCGACTTCATAAGCATACTCAAGCGACTTCTCTCGCGGAAAAAAGAAAAGACTGGAGACCAATAGAACTATCAGAGTCCCATATCTGATTGCCAAATCAGTTCTGTTTGTTGATTTACTTGCCATCTTGTTTGAAACCTAAGGCTTGAATGAACTTAATCGGTTAAAGTTCCTTTAACATTTCCCGCGCGATGATCACCCTCTGAATTTCCGAGGTCCCTTCTCCGATTTCACATACTTTAGCGTCCCTGTAAAACCGCTCGACCGGAAAATCCTTCAGATATCCATATCCGCCATGAATTTGAATCGCTTCTCCCGAAGCCCACATAGCCAATTCAGAAGCAAATAATTTCGCCATGGCGGACGCTTTAATAATATTCTTTCCCTCATCACGCATCTTTGCGGCATTATATACAAGGAGTCTGGCGGCTTCTATCCTCGTTGCCATATCAGCCAGTTTAAAGCTGATACCCTGAAACTCGAAGATTTTCTTTCCGAACGCTTTTCGTTCATTCGCGTACTTCAGCGAAATTTCATATACCCCTTCTGCCAATCCAAGACTCAGCGCCGCAACGGATATCCTGCCGCTATCCAAAATTTTCATGAATTGCTTGAAGCCTTCTCCTTTACTTCCGAGGATATTATCCGATTTTACTCTCATATTTTCAAATGTGAGAGATCTTGTGTCCGACCCCCTCCATCCCATCTTTTTTTCAGGAGGTCCGATGATCAAACCGTGGGTATCCTTCTCGACAATAAAATTCGTTAGTTCATTCTTACCGTTTTTTTGCCCTGTCGAAGCAAGTATGACAAAAGTTTCCGCGAAGCCTGCATTTGTAATGAAACTCTTTGAACCATTGATAATATAGTCATCGCCATCTTTAACGGCAGTGGTTCGCGTGGCGGCAGCATCGCTTCCGGCATTCGGTTCCGTCAATCCGAAGGACGCTAATTTACCTCCGCTTGTGAGAGGCGGAAGATACTTTTTCTTCTGCTCTTCGCTACCGAAATAATATATCGGCCCGACGCCGAGTGATATGTGAGCGGCGAGGGTTATTGATGTCGACACACAGACTTTCGCCAATTCATGAACGGCTATTGCGTAGGATACATAATCCATCCCCGCACCGCCATATTCAGGAGAAAACGGTATTCCCATCAGTCCGAGGTCATTCATTTTTTCTACGGTTTCTACGGGAAATCGCTCATTTTCGTCTATCTCACTTGCTATTGGAGCGACTTCGTTTATAGCAAACTCCCTTACCGTATCCCTCAGAAGCTTATGGTCGTCAGTAAAAAAATCCATAGTTTAACTTTGTTTAGTTTTACATCTAAATCGAAATATATGCAATATTCTCGCTCTAATCAAGAATTCAGATCGCCCTAATAGCCCTTATAATTGGGCTTTCTCTTCTCCAAAAACGCTTGTAGCCCCTCAAGTCTGTCCTTTGTAGGAATTGTTTTTAGATACTCAGCCCATTCAACTTCAATAGCTTCCTCAAAAGGAAGATCATAACCCTCTCTCAGAGCCTTTTTCGCTGCTTGAACGCCTACAGGTCCGTTTTCGGCGATTGCAAGCGCTATCTCTTTTGTCTTATCCAGCAGTTGATCTTCAGGCACAGCATCGCTGATCAATCCCGCTCTTAGGGCTTCTTCGGGACTTATATCCCTTCCGGTACTGATCCAATCAAGAGCGATTCCAAGCCCAACTATGCGGGAAAGCCGCTGAGTCCCGCCTGCGCCCGGCATTATTGCCAACACTACCTCCTTTAATCCCATTCGAGATTCCAAAGAAGCTACTCTTATATCTGCGGCGAGTGCAAGTTCAAGTCCCCCACCCAGTGCTGATCCGTTTATTGCAGCGATTACAGGAGCCCTCAGCGCCCAAATGGAATCTACCGCCTTTCGTATCAATTTCACTTTGTCAGCTACTTCCGACTCAGCGAACGATAACCGCTCCTTTAAGTCCGCACCGGCGCAAAAATGCTTTCCTTCACTCCGTAGTATCACGACACGAACTTTTCTTTTTTCAATCAGTGATTTGACCTGCTCTGTTGTATTCACCAGATCAAGAGCCATTTCGGAACTCAAAGCATTCACGGGGGGATTGTTGAGGATTATCTCGGAAATAAAAGATTTTTCATCTGTTTCGACTCTGACTTTACTCACAGCTCGTTAACCGCATCTTTTCCCTCTGGACTGGGAATTATATATCTCACTTTTTTAACCTCGCTGCCGTCAGTATTTGAAGAAAGATTTTTCACATGTTTTCGCTTCAGAACGGAATGCGTGATCTTAACGCCATCTTCAATTACACTGCCGAATATATAGGTGACTCCCCTTAGATGTACATCCTTCCCGATATTTACCGGATATTCATCACTGCCGGTTATCGAAACCCGTGATTCTATAAGACAACCCGTACCTATACTTACCATCCCTTTAATTTCATTTCCGTTAAGTACCGTTGTCCCTTCACGTATCTTTATTGCCTGCCCGGGAAAGCTGCTCATAACCACTCGTTCAGATATTATCACATGCGGACCTAAATGAACCTCTCCCGTCAGATGACAATTGTCGCAAATCTCAACTCCTGCCGACAGATGAACCTCAGGTCCCAGATAGACACCTTTGTGAATGTGCAGATCACCCGAATTCTCAGAACTGTCGAGGTCAAGAATTCGTTCAACCACCTCATCGGCAATAAAAAAATCGTACTGATCCTCTATTGTGACAACATCCTTCAGCTTTTCATAAACCCGTTCACGGGCTATGGCTTCCATCTCCCGAAGTGTGCTTTTAACATTAAATCCCTCTACTAATCGGCTGTCAGTGGCTTTGACGGCACGGACTACCATCTCATTTTCATTAAATATCTTTATCAGGTCTGTTACGTAAAGCTCTCCCTGCACGTTATCGGTTGTGATCGTTCCAAGATGATTGTTCAATGCTGTTGCCCTGAAGCCATATACTCCGGTGTTGAACTCCGAAATATTGATTAGCTCATCTTTGGTGAGCTGAAATTTCTTCCCCTTATGATTCAGCTCGAAAGGTTCATCAGAGCTGATCGCTAAAATATCCTTATGCTCTATAATTTCGACAACTTCACCCTCAAGCGAACCCGCGCTGCTGCCGTCAGAGAGACTTTCCGGAACTCTAATTATTCTCCCATACAAATTGTTTTCGGGTTTACCGACATACTGACCGGTTAGTACCGTCATATCAGCGTTTGATTTTTGAAATGATTTTTTGAATTCGCTAATGGTATCTCCATCTATCAGTCCCATATCACCCGGCACGATATAGATTTCGCCGTCAAATCCTGACAGCTCCAAATTATTCATTGCAATCCGTACAGCATCTCCGGTTCCATTTTGTTTTTCCTGAAAAACAAATTTCAAATTTTCTTTTTTACCTACACTGCTCGCCACTTCATTGGCTTTTATGCCGACGACAACCAGTTGAGTTGAGTTACCGAGTCCATCTTCGAGTGCGGAACGGACTCGCAATACGGTTGGAATACCCCATATCTCATGAAGCATTTTTGACTTCTCAGATTTGATTCGTTTCCCATGCCCTGCGGCAAGGATTATACCCACTGTGCCGCCCGACAAATCAAGCGGCGAACTTAACTCTTCAAGAAGTGAGAGTGTTTCCTCTTTTCCCAATAAATCCCTTGTATCACTGTTTAACTAACTATTATCGGCTTTTAAAGTAACCTGAAATTGTAAATTCAGCAAGAGGAAACTGACAGAATCTAAACAATGCCTAAGAACTATATATATTACTGTGCGAGTCAGGGCTTGTGTCAAGGACACTCCATTGGAGCCCTGACCGCATAGATTAGTTCCAATTGGCGTCAGGAAAGTCGAAAATGGAAAGTATTTCAATAAGTTTGCTAAATCTCGGGACGGTTTTCATCGTTCGGCAGTTCAAAATCGTCAGGCACTTCAACAGACATTAACAAGAGTCCCTGTCCGTGCGTTTTTCCTTGAGCGTCATTTTTTAGAGACTGCGAACCTCCGCCGCCGAGCGAGTCATGCAGAATGAAATTCAGAGCAAGAAGATTCGGTAGTTCGTAACGATCGACTCTTCCTTTGACGATGCCGCCGAAATGCTCTTTGACTCCTTCCGAAGTCACGGCATTTTTGATGATCTCATATGCTTCAGGACTTTTGGCTATCAACCCGATATTGCTGGAATCTCCTTTATCTCCTGAACGGGAGTGAGCAATTTCAAGCAGTTTCACTTTTTTCATTTCTAAATTGTCTCCACGCGAACTTCAGGTTTTACCAATTCTTTGTCGATCAGCGCAGGCCAGTAAGCATAAATGTTCTTCGGGCGCGGTCTGCCGCCGGCAAATCCCGTGATACCTGGCGGTCCATTTGTGATCAGGGGCGCCAACTCTTTTCCGAATCGCTCGACTGCCGCTTTATCATTGTCACGCACTCCGAGTCGAAGCACGATCTCATTGACCTGTTCCGGCATCGGGTTAATATCGCCATGGCTTGAATTCAACCCGAGAAATTCGGTGCTTGTTTCTTCAAACTTACATCCGGCATTTTCCAATCGTTTCCAAATGATCTCAGCGCATTTTTTCGCTTTTGCCACGGCGAACGGTCCGGAAATCGTCAAGCTTCCTGACGCTTTATACCCAACAAAATGATTTATAGACACCTTATAAGTATCCGTTGCGGCACTGCCCTTTACACCGCTGATACGAATCCGGTCTGCACCATCCTCCTCCAGCTCTATACTTCCGAAATCCACAACGCAATCAGGTGTTATATAATTTGACGGTTCTCCCATTTCATACAGCAACTGCTCGCTCACCGATTGTTTATTTATCAATCCGCCAGTTCCTTCATGTTTCGTAAGTACGAAAGACCCGTCCTCGTATGCCTCAACGATCGGATAGCCTATATTCGCATAATCGGGTACATCCCACCAACGCGTGTAATTTCCGCCGGTACTTTGCGCCCCGCATTCCAGGATATGGCCCGCAACCGTACCCGCGGCAAGCAGGTCGTAATCGGTCACCTTCCACCCGAAATCATGCATCATCGGCGCAAGCGCCAACCCGGTGTCGGTTACCCTGCCGGCAATAACAATATCGGCTCCCTGGTCGAGCGCTTCCGCCATTGAAGCGGCGCCGAGATATACATTGGCAGAAACAATATCTTTTCGAATTTCTGAGAGCGGTTTCCCCGAATCCATATTATTTAGTTCAGCTCCGTTCCCCAAAAGCTCATCTAATCGTTCAAGAATATCATCGCCGCTTACGATGCCTATTTTGACGCCGCTAAGTCCAAGCTCCTTTGCCGTCTTTCTTAACGCATCAAAACAGGAGTCGAGGTTAACTCCACCGGCATTTGTGACGACCTTTATCCCCTTTTCAATCAGCTCAGGAAATATCTCCCGCATAACCTCCACGAAATCTGAAGCGTAACCTGTTTTCGAATTTTTACTTTTCTGCCGCTGCATGATAGACATGGTAACTTCTGCAAGATAATCCAATGTCAGATAATCTATAGGACCTCCCCGCACAAGCCGTGCGGGAGCATCTACAGAATCGCCCCAAAAGCCCTGACCGTTCGCTATCCGTATCGGCTCGGATCTCAAATTCGCAATGTCCCTGTTACGTATTCGGGCATATCAGGATTATTTTCGGCGACTTCGAGTCCCTGAATCAAAATATTCCTTGTATCCCTCGGATCAATCACTGCATCCAACATCATACGGGCGGCAACGTAGTAAGGGGACATCTCTTCATCGTATTTATTCTTTATCTTTTCATAGAATTCCTTTTTTTCCTCTTCACTCAGGTTTTTCTTCGTGAGAAGAACCGTATTTGCCGCTATACTGCCGTCCATGACGGCAAGACGTGTGGTAGGCCACCCAATTATCAGTCGCGGATCGTACGCCTTCCCACACATGGCATAGTTTCCGGCTCCGAACGAATTTCGCAATATTACCGTGAATTTCGGGACTACCGAATTAGCCTGCACATTCACAAATTTTGCTCCGTCTTTGATTATTCCCTCATTTTCCGCCTTCGTGCCTACCATAAAACCCGTTACATCTTGCAGAAAGATAAGCGGGATTTTTCTTTCATTGCACAACATGATAACTGTCTCTTATACACATCTG
>SORT01000011.1 GCA_004402895.1 Fidelibacterota bacterium MT.SAG.3
TGGTTTGTTTTTAGTATAGCGTTTAAGTCTTTTTGCATTGTATGCTCGATTCGCATGGTTAATATAGTAGATTGCACATACCTTGTCAAGGGTTTTTTAAAAAATAGTTTACAAAATGTGATGTGAGTCACATTTAAAAAATTAAATTGTTGAAAATACAGAGTTTAGGGAATCAATTAAATATATAATATTTTACAGAAACGATTTACAGCTATTGTGAAAGAATCGCAAATCCATTACTCAAAAATGGAAATAAATTGCGTAATATCTTGTTAATTAACAAATTACGTAAGATTTAGGAATTGACTATATTAAAATTGCCATTTGACGCTATATGGTTTCTCGATTATGGAAAATTTCAATTCATGGAATGTATGTTCCCGGTCATGTTTATCAAGACCCTTTTTTTCCGGTCCGAAAGTTACTTTAACACCGTCAGGAGCAAGAATATCCCTTGCATCATAGCTTTGTTTTACTGTTGAAGAGACTATTGTCTGATATCCACGAGCAAATGACATTAATCGTTGTGTATCGTTTATACCCGGTCCGAGAACGTTCCAATGACTGTTTATATCTCGAAAGTCAAAGCAGGTACCTATATTCACACCATATCTGCACCTAATGTGGTTGGCGGTATGACCGAAATCGCGATTGTAGCTCTCGAATTGTTTCTGTACAGAATAAATACATTGTATAAGTTGAGGAATTGAAGCCTCTTCAAGAACAATTATAGTTCCATCTCCTATGGAAATCTTATGTTCAATATCAAAATTTTCAAGAGCATAATTAAGTTCTGTTTGATATCGAACGAGTAAATTCAGTTGGTCATCCGCTGTAAGATGAGAAAATTCAACGAGATCTATCAAAAAGGCTGCTTTTTCCTTTAGTATTCTCTTATGGCGGTCAAATTCCTTCGATTGAAGAAAGTCTTGCACCAATTCGCTGTCAGGGACTGAGATTAGCGATTCTATACTTTCATTCGAATGAAGAGAAAAGGTTATGTAATCGACATCGTCTTTTATTTCCTGAAAGTAACTTGATATGAGAAATCCGGCTTCCAATTGTTTTCGAAGTTCCCCAAGCTTTTTTTCATCTACCGGAATAGAGCCTGATTGAAAGTTTGATTCGTTCAGCATAAGATTATATGAGCCATTATTGTGGAATAAAGTTAAGAATGAGTAAATTTCAAAACAAGAGCTTTTAGCATTTATATTGCTTCCATAGAAAACAGTACAGAAAGTAGAATTTAATTCCACAATTATTCTTGATAAATAATACTCAATGAGTTAGGTTGAGCGTTGTTGAAATAGATGATCACCTATTAATAAGGAGCACTGTCATATGAAATATGCCAAAGTGTTAGAGGCAATAGACACCAAAGTATTGGAGAAGGATCTTTTGAAGCATCCGTTTTATAAGGCTTGGTCTGAAGGAGCGCTTTCGATTGAATCCCTACGGACCTACGCTATTCAATATTATAAATTTGTAAATTCTTTTCCACGATTACTAAGCGCTGTGCATTCGAATTGTGATGATTTAACGGTGCGGCAATTCATTCTTGAAAATCTTGCTGAAGAGGAAAATTATGAAAAACCGCATCCTGAACTTTGGATCAATTTTGGTAAGGCGCTCTCACTATCAAGAGAAGAATTAACAGAGAGTGATCCGAACAGTGAAACGAAGGAAGCTCTTGATATACTTATGGATATATGCAGGAACGGTTCATATTTAGAGGGATCTGCCGCTCTTTATGCCTATGAATCTCGAGTACCGGATATTGCAGGGGCAAAAATTGACGGATTGAAGAAGTATTATGGTATCACTGATAAAAGTGGATTAGAATATTTCACCTTGCATCGCGAGGTAGACGTGCTGCATGCTGAAATTTGGCGTAAAATTATATCCAGCGAAGATATTTCTGCTGAATCAGGAGAGAAAATTGTCGATTCCGTGGAAAGAGCAATGACGGCTTATAACTTGATTCTTGACGGTGTTCAGAGGGAGATGGCTACAGCCTGATCAAGTGTAAACAACTCAGAGATTCCGCTTGGTTGTAATTGATTGGGTTTTTGCAATAAAATCATTTAGAATTTTGATAGCCTTTTCCACAGCTTCGTTGATATCAGAAGCACATTCTCTGATTAACTCTTTATCCGATTGATTTTCTAATATTAGCTCAGAACCCGTCAAAATAGGAAACAGAATATTATTAAGGTCGTGAGATACTTTCTGCGCCAGCTTTACAAAGGAAACATGTTCTTCCGCCGAAATTGAATTTTCCTCTGATTTACTTGAATTGTTCATGTAATTTAAACGTAAATATTATGGCCAAACGAAATATAGTATGCATTATCCCAAAATCATCCGAATCCATTTAATCCGGTTAGGTCAATAGATTTCGCAATCCCGAAAGATGGAGAAATTTCACTGACACTGTTTGATATAAATGGAAGGGAAATTGAAAAATTGGCTTCGGGAATATTTCGTGCCGGATATCACTCCGTCAATTGGGATGCGAGTAATCTGTCATCAGGTATATATTTTTATCGGTTGAATGCCCCCGGGTACGTTGATACCAAGAAGATGATTCTTTTAAAATAGAAGTTTCAATTCACTTGAAAATTGCATGAATCAATTCGATCTGATCTTATTTTTGCAAATTATTTAGTGCTAATTAACTCTATATGTTCTTAATTAGAAGGCTGTATCTGTTAAAGCGTAAATTCCAGCTCTGACAGAATAACCTGAATTAAAATAAGGGCATAAGATGACGCATGGTTTATCATGGTGGGTAGGATTCAACATTCTGATCCTTGCACTCATTGCGATTGACCTCGGTCTGCTGCATAAAAAATCTCATGTCATATCCGTAAAGGAAGCGCTTATCTGGAGCGCCGGATGGATCTTAATTTCTCTTACTTTTAACGTTGGAGTTTACTTTTGGTTCGGGTATGATTCCGCATTACAGTTTCTCACAGGTTACCTGATCGAAAAGTCTTTAAGCGTAGATAACATATTTGTATTCGCTATCCTTTTTTCGTACTTCAAAGTCAAACCGGAGTATCAGCATAAGGTGCTGATGTGGGGTATCCTTGG
The DNA here is from genome assembly GCA_004402895.1 of Fidelibacterota bacterium MT.SAG.3. GTDB lineage: Bacteria > Fidelibacterota > SORT01 > SORT01 > SORT01 > SORT01. The sequence continues at coordinate 3,097 of SORT01000011.1, forward strand.
AGCATTAGTAATGCGAGGAGCATTAATAGCAATAGGAACTGCGCTTATCACTAATTTTCACTGGATTATATTCATTCTTGGCGCTTTCTTGGTTTATACCGGAATCAAAATGGCGGTACAAAAAGAAATTTCCGTTCATCCTGAAAAAAATCCTATTGTTAATTTAGTCAAGAAATTTATTCCTATATCAGATGATTACGATGGTGATAAATTTGTGACAACGGTAAACGGAAAGAAAACTTTTACTCCTCTATTAGTTGTGCTGCTTGTTGTGGAAGTCACAGATTTGATGTTTGCCGTAGATTCCATCCCTGCAATATTCGCAATTACAACCGATGCTTTTATAGTGTATACTTCAAACGTATTTGCAATACTCGGATTGCGCGCACTTTATTTCGCACTTTCGGGAGTATTAGATATGTTTCATTATCTCAAATACGGTTTAGGGATGGTTCTCTCATTTGTCGGAACTAAAATGCTAATTTCCGAATTTTATATTATACCTATCCCGGTCGCATTAGGAACCGTTGCCGCAATTCTCGCAATCTCAATAGTAGTTTCAATTGTGATTCCAGCTAAAACTGTTACCAATGAAGGATAGCATTCAATTCAAGTAATTTATCTACCCTGCGTGTAAATCATGTTTCAAATATTTTTAGGAAGCCTGCTACTTAGCGTCATTCATGCTTCAATTCCCAATCATTGGCTGCCCTTGATTGCGATTAGTAAATCGGAGAATTGGAGTAGAAGGGAAACTCTAGCTGCAACTGCTATAGCAGGATTTTCGCATACGGCAAGTACGATACTGATCGGCATATTGGTAGGCCTTTTAGGGTTCAGTTTATCAGAAAACTATGAGTCGATAGTGAGAATTATTGCACCTGTTGTACTAATAGTTTTGGGAAGTATGTACTTCCTTTTGGACATGAAACATTCCCATACACATCTTCACGACTCGGAAGGGAAAACCGGCAAAAGATCAAAAATGGCAATAATATCCTCTCTGAGTTTTGGAATGTTCTTTTCTCCCTGCATAGAGATAGAGGCTTATTATTTTTCCGCCGGTTTGATCGGTTGGAGCGGAATAGTGGTGGTTTCTGTTGTATATCTTATAGTCACTGTAATCGGTATGCTGATTTTGGTTGATCTTGGTCTAAAAGGAATCAATAAATTGGACTGGCATTTTTTAGAGCATAACGAAAAACGGGTTACCGGTAGTGTGCTTATATTATTGGGATTTTTGGCCTTTTTCGTTTATTAGTGATTGCATAGTTGGCAATAATTCAGAGAAGAAAGGAATAAATGTATTGCTTCATACATTCTTTTTTGTCATTATATGATATCATATTCGGAAGAATAACAAAATAGAAGCAGATCAAGAGGAGCATATGATGAAATATTATAAAATAGCATTACTATCTTTAATACTGATTTCAGCCACAGGAATATTATTTGCGGCAGCGCCTGCAAATCTGTCTGGAGATGACGATACTAAAACATGCGTCATAAAAGTCAGTGGAATGAATTGTTCTTATTGTGTCAAGAGTGTGGAAAAGGCAATGAACAAAGAAGCGGGTGTCTCGACTGTCGCCGTAGACCTTGCTACCGGATTGGCAACGGTCACATATGAGAAAGATAAAACGAATCCCGAAAAAATTGCAGATAAGGTAGCAAAAGAAACCCGTTTCGAAGGTGAAGTGGTAACGGTTGTAACAAAGGAATTATCCGAAGAATTATAAATCGACTTCGGTCATGAAGTAAGTTTAGATCCATTAATCTATTAGAGTGCGGGCGCAAGGTGCAATTGCCCGCACTAATACTTTCCATATCAAAGTATCAAATTCCACGCCCGGAATAATTTTTGAAGCAGGGCCACAGAGGTATCAGGACCTTTCTTTATTAATTTGATCAATTAAAATAAGATAAGATTATTAGCAATTGTAATTGAATGAGAAAGCTAATAAATTTTCGGGGATTACATTTAACTGTTATTACTAATAGTTCTATACCATGTTCTTAATTAGGAGAAAGAGACAAGTCCTGACTCACACTCTACTTTAATACTAATCTTTTTTCTCTTTAAGTACCGCTTGTGCTGCTGCTAATCGTGCTATAGGTACCCGATAAGGCGAGCATGAAACGTAATCGAGACCGATGTTGTGACAAAATTCGACAGATAACGGATCACCGCCATGTTCACCGCAGATTCCTATCTTGAGATCTGGCTTCGTGGAACGGCCTTTTTCCACTCCGATTTTGATCAGTTCGCCGACACCGTCAAAATCAATCGTCTGGAATACATCACGTTCGTAAATCTTCTTTTTCTCGTATTCGCCGAGGAACGAACCAGCGTCGTCACGGCTGAAACCGAACGCTGTCTGAGTAAGGTCGTTCGTACCGAATGAAAAGAACTCCGCTTCTTTTGCTATCTGATCTGCCGTAAGGCAGGCACGAGGCAGCTCTAACATCGTACCGATAAGATATTCTATCTCGACACCGGCATCGGAAAGTACTTCATCTAAGACCTCAAGCACGATGGCTTTCTGATCTTGCAGCTCTTTCCAATGACCGACAAGCGGTATCATAATTTCAGGTTTCACGTCGATACCTTCTTTTTTAACTTCAACGGCTGCTTCAATTATCGCGCGCGCCTGCATCGCGGTTATCTCAGGATACGTCAATCCGAGCCTGCAGCCTCTATGCCCAAGCATCGGGTTGATTTCATGAAGCGAATTCACTTTAGCCTGAAGTTTTTCATATGTGACGCCCATCTTCTCGGCAAGGTCACGGATATCTTTCTCTTCATGCGGTAAAAATTCGTGAAGCGGCGGGTCCAAGGTCCTGATGGTGACAGGTTTGCCGTCCATCGCCTTATATATACCGACGAAATCTCCACGCTGCATCGGAAGGAGTTTTTCGAGAGCTTTCTCTCTGCCCTCCAAGTCATCGGCAAGTATCATCTCCCGTACGGCGTCGATGCGATCACCTTCAAAGAACATATGCTCAGTACGGCACAATCCGATGCCCTCAGCGCCGAATGCAACGGCGACTTCCGCGTCATAGGGCGTATCAGCATTTGTGCGAACTTTCATCGTCCTGATTTCATCAGCCCAACCCATCAGTTTTTGGAAGTTCTGATACAAGACAGAATCTTTTTCATCCATGCTTTTTGTCGCAAGAACCTGCACTATTTCAGACGGACTGGTTTTGATAACTCCCAGCATGACATCGCCTGTATTTCCGTCTATCGAGATTTCGTCGCCTTCCTTAACAACTTTTCCGTTTGCAGTGAACTGCCCTGCAGCGTAATCTATCTCCAATTCACCGCAACCAGCCACACAGCATTTGCCCATTCCGCGCGCAACGATCGCTGCGTGGGAGGTCATTCCTCCTCGCGCAGTAAGGATACCTTCAGCCGCGTACATACCGGCTATATCCTCAGGTGAAGTTTCCAGCCGTATAAGTATTACCTTTTCGCCGCGTTCTTTTGCCTTCACAGCTGCTTCAGCGTTGAAGACAACTTTACCTGATGCTGCGCCCGGACCTGCATTCAAACCATTTGCAATGACCCTGCCGTCTTTCTTCGCGTTTTCAAGATCGGCTATATCAAAAATGGGAAAGAGTAACTGATTGAGTTGTTCGGGGTCAACCCTGAGCAACGCTTCATTTTTGGTTATGAGACCCTCTTCGACCATATCGACCGCAATGTTTAGAGCTGAAAGGGCGGTACGTTTTCCAACCCGTGTCTGGAGCATCCAGAGCTTTCCATCCTGGATCGTAAACTCTATATCCTGAGTATCCCGATAATGATTTTCAAGTTTGGTTCTGATATCATTGAGCTCGTTGTAAAGCTCCGGCATGATTTTCTCAAGCGTGACCTGAGAATCATCCGATTTTATCTCTTCGTTTAAAGGCTGCGGCGTACGAATTCCGGCGACAACGTCCTCGCCCTGTGCGTTCACAAGGTATTCACCATAGAATATCTTATTCCCTGTAGCGGGATCACGCGTGAAGGCGACACCGGTTGCGGAATTCTCTCCCATATTGCCGAAAACCATTGCTTGAACGTTTACAGCGGTTCCCCAATGCCCCGGGATGTGATTGATCCTTCTGTATTCAATTGCGCGAGTGATGTTCCATGATTTGAATACCGCGAGGATACCGCCCCATAATTGAGCTTTCGGATCATCAGGAAACGGACTTCCGGTTTCTGTTTCGACCAATTGTTTGTACTGTTCGGTGAGCTCTTTGAGGTCATCAATTGTAAGATCGGTATCACCCTCCACTCCACGATTGTCTTTCATTTCTTGGATAAGATCTTCAAAATTTGAAGATTTAACATTGAGCACAACATTCCCATACATATACATAAATCTGCGATAGGAATCCCATGCGCCTCGTTCATTTCCGGTTTTCTTCGCGAAGCCGATAATAGAATCGTCGTTCATCCCTAAATTCAGAACAGTGTCCATCATTCCCGGCATAGAGCTACGCGCGCCGGAGCGAACTGAAAACAGAAGAGGATTATCAGAGTCGCCGTAAGTAACTCCAAGAGCGGCTTCCACGCTCTTAATGTGTTCCTCGACTTCGGCTTCAAGTCCGTCGGGCAGAGTTTGATCATGCTCGAGGAAGTAGACACAAGCTTCGGTTGAGATTGTGAATCCGGGAGGAACGGGAATACCAATGTTGGTCATTTCCGCCAAGTTGGCTCCTTTTCCACCAAGGAGATTCTTCATTTCGGCAGAGCCTTCCGCCTTGCTGCCGCCAAAAGAGTAAACATATTTCATTCTTGAAATCCTCTGTTTTTAGTTGTCAAATCTTATTCCCCCCTAATTAGGGAAGCGGAATTTACCTAACCGCAATGTTAAATGCAAATTGAGACCGATAGAAGAATCAGAATAGAAAGATTTAGGAGAGGAAATGCCCGTGAAATCTTATTTCAAGATTAGAAACGATAAATAATTCAAAACAGGCGGTACCAATTTAATGGGAAATACCGCCTGAATTGGTCATCTATAAGATTCTTCTTATAGATATTATTTTCTGCCTGAAACTAAATCTCCTGCGTCACTAACAATTCTTTTTATCGGCAAGTTGACATTAACCCCTAACTTTACTTGAATATCCGAGAGCTCTGATTTCGAATTATAAAACCGTACCGCGCTGTCAAAAGAAAAATAATCATGCAAGAAATACCGTAAACCCCACAGAATTAAATAGTCGTGTGTAAAACTTACAGAGTATTCCTGCTCTTCTACGTTCACGTTTAATTTCAGTCGCGGGACGGTGGTAATATCAAATAGGAGCATAGTCGACGAATTCACCATATTGGTAAATCCGAAAAACAGCCCGTTGCCTTTTTTAGAGTGTTCATCGTTGTCCAGGTAAGAATCATAGAGAGCAAATTCCAAAGCAAGATTTCTATATCTGAAATTAGTGAGAATAGGACCGAAATGAATAGCTGCATTTTTATACTCGAATGTACTTATCAGATAAAAAGAAGCGAAACGTGTATCAAAATTAGCGCTGGTTAAGCTTGCCGCAGCGAAATCTGCCCGAGCTTCAATATAACCGTAATTGCTTTTCTGTCCCGCCCACTCCGCCTATACCAAACCGAAAAAAATTTCTCCAGCTTCCCTGAGTATCCATTCCAAAAACGCCACCTCCGCTCAAATTAATTGAACCTGATTCTATCATCGGGGCAGCAGGTGAAACGAATAGCTGTTGAAGTTTTGCAATTCTTAAATCATCGGCAACCGCATTTGATTGGGATGTTCCAATCAGAATAATGATCGCTAATATAAATCGGATCTGCATAGCGCTCCCTCCATGTAATTACTGTATTTATGTTTTACAAGATGACACGTTAGTTACACTTCATGAGGAAGGTGACGGTTCCCGATTATTTTTCAGATTGAAAAATAAGAAAAGAAAAAACGAAACGATAAGTCCGGGAAAAATAGGTTCAATACCCAATAAATAATCCGGTTCAGCGATTGTTCCAAGCATATATCCGATGGTTAATTGTAGAAATGATAAGAGAAATCCCGTTACCATGATGAGGAAAGTATGTTGCCCGTTAAGCCGGTAACGAGGGAAATAAGTCGACATCACCGGCAGTAAGAGCGCCGGAATAAGTACGCTTCCAAGTGTATACCAAATTCCTATCACGGTGGGTATCAGGTAAGCTATAAATATCGCTAATAAAAGAGTTATAAAAATTCCGATTTTGCTGTAATAAGTAGTGTTGTCCGTAAGGTCATTTCTATATCTCCAGATCAGGTCTCTCCCAATTGTAGCGCCTGAGATCAAGGTAAGACTATCTACGGTGGACATGATTACGGAAAGGATACCAATAAAAAACAGGCCTTTTGCGATAGGGGGAAGCAAAGCCTCTGCTAACAAGGGATAAGCCTGAACCGGATCGATCCCCGGAAGCAGCATTCGGGCGTAAAGCCCGGAGGTTATTGTAAGGATGTCAAATAAAAACCAGAACCCTACTGATATGAAAATTCCTTTCTTAGCAATAGCGGGGCTTTTTGCCGCCGCGCATCGCTGGTGAAATGCCGGGTCGATCATTGTCCAAAGCGCGATGAAGAACCAAACGAACATGTAACCGAAACTATTTCCCCCGTGCCAGGTCAGATGTTCTTCAGGCAGAGATGAAAACAATGAACCAATTCCGCCATGTTCGCTAACCGCAAAGAACAAGAGCAAAACGAATCCGCCGAACATAAATAGAAATTGCAATTTATCCGTCAGGACAACAGCTTTGAATCCGCCTAAATATACATATAATGCGGAAAATACGGCTCCGATTATAATAGCAACGACGAGGCTCCATCCGAATATCAGTTGAAGAATTACCGCCACCATCAGTACGTATGGAGCCGGAGAGGAAATAATGAATATTAAGATACTCCCGAGTATACCTGAATTTCTTCCGAACTGTTCATAGAGTCTATCAGGGATTGTAAGAGAATTTGCTTCTCTGATCTTTCCTGCGAGCAGCGCTCCGAACACTACGGAAAACAGGTAAAAAGGTATGCCGAATACTAAAAAAGTGGAAATTCCGTATTGATAGCTGTATTCTCCAATGCCGAGTATACCTCCATACCAAGTGACCACAAGAGTAGCTACGAACCCTGTCAAGGTCAATTGTCTGCCGGCTAAAAGAAATTCTTCCGCTTTTTTGGGTTTTCTCCTGCCTGCCCGGAATCCCAAGAAGAGAATCGTGAATAAATACGCAAAGATCAGAAATAAGTCTATGCTTGAGAAGTTTAATTTATTCAATTATAGGAGTACCGTCACTCATCTCGAAAAGTTTGAAAAGGAAAACACCGTTTCCTTCAACCTCTATCGTCACGGGTGAAAATGCCACTTCGTTGCTGATTCCAAAAGGGCTAAAAAGCAAAGATTCCTCGTTGAGTTCCCATTTCAACCCCTTTGTCGTCAGGGAAGAATTTCCTCCAATGACCATTAATGACAATTTTCTTCCAATCTGAGATTCAAATGAAATAGAATCTTTTATGAACAGAATTTCAGAATTGTTATCAATAATGTTGATTTTAATGAGATCGGTATAACGAGTCAATAAGCTAAGGTTAGCAAGAGTATGGTCTATCCTTTTTCCTGTAGCGCCAAGTAAAATGAGCTCATCTACACCTTGTGAGAGCTCGTAATTTATAATTTTGATTGAGTCCGTGCCATTTTCATCACTCTCTTTGATGACTTCAACATCTTTGAAATGCTGTAGAGTATCGGGGAGGATGGAATCCAAATCTCCTAAAATCAGATCCGGTGTAATATCAATGTCTACCAAATTATTAGCGCCGCCGTCCGCGCAAACTATTCTATCAGCTGACTCGATCTGTTTTCTTATCCTGTCGTTAAAAACAAAATCTCCATTCGCTATGATGACCGATTTCAGGGGGTTGTTCAAAATTTAACTGTCACCGTTATCGAGGTATTTCTGACCGCTGCGGGAATATATTCGGGAATAAATCCCTCATAGTAGTACACGTAACCGCTGGTTTCATATTTAGTGCTGAAAATATTGTCCACATTGAGTTGCAAATGAAGGGGCATTTTTACACCCTCTGTAAGGTCATAGCTCATAAAGAGACTGGAAACGTTGTAGCCATCGATCGAAAGCGCTTCTGTCTCTGAATTATCGAGATACTGTCTTCCCACAAACCTTGTTCCTATGAACGAAGAAAATGCCTTATTTCTATACCCTGCTTTCAATCCGGCGAGATATCCGGGAAACCCTCCTATCTGGTTATCCGACCGGTCAAAAAAGGGAATTAGGTTCCCTGATTCGTCATATACGTATTCTACGACTTCATTGTAGGCTACGAAGTAATTATCATTCAAACTAAGATTCCCGGAGATATAAAAGCCCCTTGAATTAGACGCAAAGGCATCGACTTCTATCCCTCTGTGTACCGATTTTTTGGCGTTGTAATAAATCGGTAAACCGATATCGTCGCGCAGTCCCGTCTGTACTATCTCGTCTCTAATATCCATCCAGAAGATATTGACCTTCACATATCCCGAAGAATTCCGCAACATACCTCCCAGTTCGTAATCGTAAAGCGTTTCTGCGTCTATTAGCGGGTCATCGAAATTCAACGTATTGTCTGAATTGGCTCCAAAGCGTGGAGTTGTGTCGATGTCGTTTGCATCATAAACGTCGGAATCCTTAGGTTCTCGTTTTGCAACGGAGAAGTTTGCAAAGGCGCTTATATTTTCATTTACTTGTTGGTTAATACCCATTCGTGGCGAAAGAAAATTGTAATTCAGACTGTATTCATAGTCGTTTCTGAATCCACCAATGATTTCCTGGTCGAAATTGGAATTTAATCGCTGAAACTGCAAGTCGAATATCAGATCGGTCTTCTCACTTAGACCATATACTGCATGGGTATAAACGGTTGCAGATAATTTATCGGTTTGATAACCATAATATTTGTTGTTGGGTGGCGTCAGATTATTCTCTTTTACCCAAGTTACTTCCCCCCAGTGCTTTGCGCCGAATAAGCTCAATTCTCCACCAATGGTAAACGACCAGTTTTCTCTAAATATTGTCAATCTTGGAAGCCATCCCCATTGCCACTTGTCAACGATCTGCTTTCTCAGTAAATCGGATCTGCTTGAATCGACTAAGACGAGGTTATATTCGTCAGGTTTCCTGTTGAACTTGTAATCCAGAAAAAATCCATCACCCTTAACGTGGAATAGTGTGTTTTCAAGTCTAACGTTTTTGGACACTTTCCAATCGTTGAGGAGCTGATAGTGACTTTGCAGAAAATCGTCCTTCTGTTCATCGAAAAAACCGTTAGATTCGCTTGGAGAATAATAATTTGTTCGGCGTTCATTTTCATCTTCCAACTTATCTTTTGAAATTCCAAACCATGCGAATTTTGCCACCAGTGGTCCCCCGAAAACGTTGAAAGTGGTGGTCATATCACGATCGTAACGGGTGCCGGAGAGGAAATAAGACCATGAATCTACTCCTGAATCATTTCGGTATCCGCCCGTTTCGAGCTTTGAAAACCTGCCGTATGTCGAGTATGTGTTGTTGATAATTCCAGTTCCATAAGAAAAATTCAACCTGCGGGTATTGTAGCTGCCCCATGTCCCTGATAGTTTCATTCCCGGTTCTGTGCCGGCGCCTTTCGTCAGTATATTTACCGAACCGCCTATAGCTGCTGTGCCGTACAAAGAATTTCCCACGCCTCTTTGCACTTGTATATCTTGAACGTTTCCGGAAAGATCGGCAATATCATAAAAATAAGTGACATGATCCTCGGGGTCGTTCAGCGGGACGCCATTTATCGTCACGGCAATCCGTGTGGCATCGAACCCCCTGATTTTTATCTCGGAATAACCCATGCCGTTCCCGGTATAGGAGTAAGAATAGAGACTCGGGACTTCATCTAAAAGCAGTGGAATTTCTTGAGAAGAATATTTTTCCGACAAAGTCCTTGAATCGATGTTGCTGAAAGCGATAGGTGTCTTTCCGGTAACGGCTCGACTGCCGCTTATCACTACATTCTCTCCTTCAAGAGTCCTGGATGTCAGGGAAAATGTTATTTTAATATTTTTTGACTCGGCAGTAATCAGCTGTTTTTCTATTTCGTAACCGATGACACTAACGCTGATAGTGTAATTTCCTAAGGGTAGATTCCGAATGGAAAATAGACCATTTTTATCTGAAGCTCCACCAAAGGAAGTCTTTTCTATTAAAATATTTGCTCCCTGTAAGGGCTCACCGGTATTTGAATTAACTACTTTACCGGTGACATCAATAAACGATTGTCCATTTGAGACCAATGGAAATGCAAAAAGCATTATAACTGTTGAAAGTGTTTTGAGAATCATATTTCCTCCCTCCGCCGGTATTATCCGGATCAGGTTTTAAGGGTATACTCTCAGGCAGTTTATATAAGTCCACCACCCCTGTTTGTTTCTTTAATTTATAATAAGTTAAGGCTTAATGCAAGAGGGGAATTAAATCAGTGATTATATACGAAAGTGATGACTTCAGGTGTGAGTTTGAAAACTATTATCAACCCATAGGAGATCCAGAGAACGATTTTCCCCCAATTCCTTTTTTCATGCGATTCGCTGCTACCTTTGCCGTATTCGAGGTAATAAGCGATACCGAGCAATAATATGGTGGCGCTGACGTTATAGAGCCGGTACTCGGCGAACCAGGAACCGATATCAGAGCTGTTAAGTCCCACTAAACTTAGAGTAGCGGGTCCGACACAGCAGAGCGTGGACATGAATCCTGTGCCAATCGCCGCAACGGATGCGAAGAGGCTCCAAATCAAAATCTATTTACCATATTTGAGATTCCACCGTATTAAACCAAACTAAAATTCGGCGGGTCAGTGATTAGTTTCGCGCGCATTCCTATAGGCAGAGTGACTCGTTTCTTAATATGACCATAAGCGAAATTCATAACAACGGGGAAGTCATATCCTTCAAGCGCGGAATCGAGAATTGACTTTAATCCGTCAATGGGATCTATCTCCTCCGGGAAACAATCATTAAATTCGCCGAGAACCAATCCTGATATCTTGTCGAATATGCCTTGATACCGGAGGTGATGAAAATGCCTGTCAAGTCTGCCGATATTCTCTCCTACGTCTTCCAATACTAATATAGCTCCTTCTAAATCAGGAACATAAGATGTGCCGAAATAGGGGAGTAAAACTGTAAGCGTGCCTCCAAATATGTTACCTTCGGCATTTCCCTTTTTATAAACTATCAACGGTTGTTCTTGAGGGTTATCAATGAGCGGATGTCCCATAAGCATTCTCCAAAGCAGCTCCTCAGAGAAAGTGTCGAAATTTTCACTCATATCGCTTGCGACCATCGGACCTGAAAAGGTGATGACTCCAGATTTTGCTAATATCGCGGAAGAAAGCGCTGAGATATCGCTATAGCCAACAAGAATCTTAGGAATATCACTGATAAGATCATAGTCTATTTTTGGTAAAATCCGTTGTATTCCGTATCCGCCGCGTACGCAAAAGAGTGCCTTAACATCTTTATCTGCCCAAAATTCATTAAAAGAGCGTATTCGAAGCTCATCACTCCCTGCCATGTGTCCTGATTGCTCGAATAGGTTATCCGCGGTCTTGACAATGAATCCCTTGTCCCTGAGATACTCAATTCCTTTCAAGGCTTTATCTTCAGCTGCCGCGGAGCAGGGGGCAATTACAGCTATCGTATCCCCGACTTGTATTGAGGGAGGCATCTTATATTTCATTGTTCAGCATCGGTTTATTCCTGATATCAAGCGTTGAAACTAATAAGCGATATATGAAATCTCAAGTTAAATCGCCTTGCACGTTAGCCGGCTGTGGATTTACATTAAATAATTCTTTCCATCTATATTCTATTTAAAACGGAGGAATGATGATAAATATAGTTTGGCTTTTTCTGATCGTGGTTGGAATCGGAGTTGCGATCATTAACTCAGTGATCACAGGCGATCTCGAACCACTCAAAGAAGTTACATCAAGCGCATTCAACATGAGTAAGACATCGATCGAGATAGCCATAGGATTGATAGGACTCATGATGTTGTGGCTCGGGTTGATGAAACTCGCTGAGGAATCGGGATTGATAAATATATTAGCAAGGATGTTAAAACCAGTTATGACACGGCTTTTCCCTGACGTTCCTGCAGACCATCCAGCCATGGGAGCAATGATAATGAACATCTCCGCAAATATGCTGGGGTTAGGCAATGCGGCAACTCCCCTTGGACTGAAGGCGATGATGGAGCTTCAAAAGCTGAACAAGAACCAAGAATCGGCAACGAACGCAATGGCAACGTTTTTAGCGTTGAACGCTTCAAGCGTGACGATAATACCTTCGACAGTAATTGCGATCCGTGTGGCTACAGGGTCAGCGGACCCGGCGCGTGTGATCGGGACGATCCTCTTTGCTACGACTTGCTCGACAGTCGTAGCGGTAACATTAGCCAGACTGTTAGGGAAGATGAAACGGTACAAAGTTGATTCCAATCCACAAACTGAACAACAAAACGCATAGGAGGGAGCGCAATGTTTCTAACAATCATAGAATGGATCTCAGCCTTGGCTATACCGCTTGTTCTCCTCTTCATTCCGCTTTATGCTTACTATAAAAAGATAAAAGTTTATGAAGTCTTTGTGGAGGGAGCGAAGGAAGGATTCAACGTAGCTGTTAAAATTATGCCATTTCTCGTGGCTATACTTGTGTCGGTTGGAATATTTCGGGCATCGGGAGCTCTTGATTATATCACGACACTGCTTGCGCCCGTAACTACACTTATCGGAATGCCGCCGGAAACAATTCCTATGGCTTTCATGATGCCGCTCTCGGGCAGCGGAGCTATAGGAGTGATGACAGACCTGCTCAGCACATATGGACCGGATTCTTTTATAGGACTACTGACTTCAAGCATGATGGGTTCCACAGAGACCACTTTTTATATTCTCGCGGTCTATTTCGGTTCGGTCGGTGTAAAGAACGGAAGACATACTCTTCCTGCGGCGCTTGCAGGTAACATAGCGGGAATTCTCGCAGCTGTGCTTATAAGCAACTTAGTATTCAGATAAAAGCTCTTTCTCTTTGACATTGCTTTTTCTGCTTCATAAGCTATACCAATGAAAACGAAGAGAAATAATTGGCTGAACTGAAGAACACAGGCGTTATTGAAATAAATTACTGCGCTGAGTGCGGTAGCGACGAGATAGAAAAGAAAAAGATTGACGGGAGAGAACGTTCAATTTGTCAAAACTGCGGCAGAGTATTTTACAGGAATCCGATTCCATCCGTAGTCGGCATTTCGATAATCAACGAAGAAATATTACTCGTTAAAAGAGGCGTAGAACCTGATATCGGTTCGTGGTGTCTACCGGGCGGATTTATGGAATTGGGTGAGACTACGGAAGAGGCTGTAATACGAGAGCTTTACGAAGAAATAGGACTGAAAGTAACCCCCGGGGAAATCATCACAATTGACACTACTATCGGCGGTTTTTACGGGGATGTAGTCGTGATCGCCTACGGAATAGAATTAGAGGGTAAGGATTTTATTGCGGGTGATGATGCTCTCGAAGTGCAGTATTTTCCAAATGCCCAAATGCCCAATCTCACTTTTTACAGTCATAAACTGATAATTGACAGGACATTTGATAATCTAAAAGCAAAAATAAATTGAGAGGGAGCAATACCTCTTTCAGTGAATTCTTATTTCATCATCTGATGATGGAGGTCTCCAATGTCACCTTTTTTCTCCATAAAAATCTCTTCGAATCGAATTTTTGACTTATACGGTTCTTCTCCAAGCTCAATTTTCAATCCATCTCCTTCTGACATATATTGGGAATAAGTATATAGCCCTATACCCCCTCCCTGGTCCATAACACATCGAAATTCAGGTAGGTACATTCTCACTATCCCTGTTTGATTTATTCTCCAGGCAATATGCTCTGCAGCGACGGTAGCCTGCATAAATGCCAAATGGCCCTGTTTAGGACCGGGGTTACCGATGCAGTCTCCAACGGCGTAGATATTTCCATGCTTCGACTCTTTTGCGAGCATATTTTTCATGTGCACCGGGACAAATCCACGTTCATCGATCAGATTAGAATTTTTCATCGCCGGAATTCCGCGATAGGGTGGCACCAGTAAACACATATCATAGGGCATGGTTTTACCGTCTTTAAAATAGAGTCTGTTCTTGTCGAGTTTCAGTAGTAAAACATCAAGGTGAACGTTGATTTCTTTTTTCTTAAAATGGTCATCCAGGTATTTCCAAACCTTAGGACCTCCGGGAGGCAAAAGGTGTTTCTTATCGCTGATATAATGAAGGTTTGTCTTGTCACGCATTCCTTTCTCACGCAATAGGTGATCGAGATTCATTATAACTTCCATCGGCGGGCCATCACAGGGAGTATACCCTGCGCCAATGCCTGCGAAAAATTCACCTTTCTCGAAATTGAGTAAGGCTTCTCTCGTTTCAATTATTCTCGCCGGATCACAAACTGAAAGGCCGAACTCACGCGAGCCTGGAAGAAGCTCGTATGCATGACGCACGCCTGTTGCCAAGATCAGATAGTCAAACTGATAACTGTTATTTTCGCAGATCACCTCATTGTCATCCTGATTAATGGCAGTCATCGGATCACAGACGAACTCAATATCGGTGTCTTTAAAATTATCCGGCAGATCCATCGTGATCTTTTCCGGGTCGAGGTTCTCAAAAAGGACTCTGGGAAAAGAAGCCCGGAAAGTTGTGCGTGGTTTGTCTGAAACGATCATGATGCGATGTTTAACATCAAGAAGATGGCGCAAACTCCAAGCTGCCTTGATGCCCCCAAAAGAGCCGCCAATTATTAGAATTGTTTTTGACATTGAATTCTATTCTCCCTTTTTATGGTCTTAAACTTTGGTCAATATAAAATAAGGTTATGCAGGCGCATTCAGCCATAAATTAAATTCATATGTTTACATGTTTGTCTAAGTTCGTATAGCAGGATATTAAACGCATCAATTATCATTATTCAATCATTCCAACTACTAATTATATAGACTTATTAGTGGACGCAATCTATTGAAATTATCTGACATTCCCCATATTAAACTTAATTGTCTTTATATGAGTCTTATCCAAGGTAAAAGAGCTATTGAGCGAAGTATTGGCTAAAGTCTGATTTTCAGTGAAGAACTGCGAATTTCTTGGTGACTCTTCTACCGTTAATAGATAATACGGCAACGTAAATCCCTGACGACACCCGTTTTCCGAATTCGTCTTTATGATCCCAATTGAGTTGTGGCTGAATACCGGGAAAGGCATAACCCTCATCAAGGAATGAAATTTTTCTACCTAAAAGATCATAGATAAAAAATTTGTAATTAACTCCATCCACATAATTAATCTTCTCTTCGATCTTGAAAAGCAGCTTAGTGTAACCCGTGGTTGAGGGATTAGGGTATACACTGATAATATCCAATTCGGCAACCGTTGCGGAATCGCATTCAGTTATGCCGCTTATATTTAAAGGAGCTTTGAGATCTATCAACCCCCATCCTACGTCATTATTCGGAGTAAGAGAATTGTCGGCGGTGCTTCTCAGTTCGGACTTCACTTGATCCGGTGACAAATCCGGTCGCGCTTCAAGAAGCAGCGCAACGGCGCCCGCGACAAGAGGAGTCGAAAGAGAGGTCCCGCTTAAAAAACCGTAGCTCGAATCGGAAAAGGAGTTAGCGCTTGCAGTACTGACTCCTTGAGCGACAACATCCGGTTTGATCCGACCGTCGATCGTCGGGCCGCGGGAACTAAACTTAGCTAACAAACCTGATTGGTTTACCGCTCCAACCGAGATCACGTCATGACCGTCTGCCGGACCCCAAAGCGAGGTCGGACCCGAGCCTTCATTCCCCATGGCGGTTACTACATTTATTCCCTTAGATACCGCAAGGTCTGCCGCCAACGTGATAAGAATAGTGTTTCCATCGAGATCATCGATTGAATAATCATCCTCTGTCCCGTCAAAATCGAGATACGCAAGAGAAGAACTGATAATATCGGCTCCAAGTGTTTCAACCCATTCTGCGGCAGCGATCCAATTATCCTCTTCTGCTTTTGTCTCCGAACGGACATCTTCTGTCTTTGCGAGAATGAAACTTGCGCCGAATGCCGAGCCGATATGAATGCCGTTGCGAAATCCGCCTACAGCTGACCAAGTGCTCGTTCCGTGTCCCTGGGCACGTTCATTGTTTTCATCGGAAACGATATCGTCGTTGTTAACAAAATCATGTTGAGCGATCAACCTGCCCGAATCTACAATATGGCTGAATGAGCCGTGCGATACTCTGAAACCGGTGTCGAACATTGCGATGAGTACGTCCTTTCCGGTGTAGCCTGAATTATGCGCTGCGACAACGCTTATCTGATCTAATTGACCAAAGGAATTGCCATAATCTATCTCATTACATGAAGCACCTTTGTTTAAGTAGGAATTCGTCATCTCCGTATCCAGCGGATACGAAATTTTATGAATTCTGACGGGTTCGATCTTAGATATGAACGGCAAGGATGAAACAGAAGGAAGCGCATCAACTCTTATCTCTATACTCACTGCATTGAACCAGCGACTTTTGTGCCGAATCTTTAACGCATATTCTGAAATCTGCTCGACGTACGGCTTGTAAACAGGGAGGTCGGTGAAGTCTATGGGGTTATTCGACTTATATCGGTTCTTTAGAGATTCAGGAGTTCGATTTAATCTGAGTTTTTCAATTTCCGAGTTTAATTCAAACTCATTACTGAAACCTTTGTCAGTAAAGAATAACCAAACTGTAACACTGTTATCATCGTTCCCCGAAAATTTACGCAAACTGTTCTGAGTTTTTCCATTTGATTGAGGACGATAAATATCTTTCTGTATATAATTAAAAATAGATTTGTCGCTGCCTAACGCTGCGATCAAAAGCATGAAAAGCAGCGTAATAAGAAACAATGATTTTGCTGATTTCGTCAAGAAATTTATTCTACTAATTCAAACCGGGCGGTAAAATGCCTGAGTACACGGGCTTCATAGGTTATCTTCAGACCTTTTATCTTCTCTCTATTTTGATGAAGTTCGATAAGAGATTCGGCTACGAAATTCATTTGCATGTTGGTGTAAACTCTGCGCGGAATAGCAAGTCGGACGAGTTCAAGGTCGGGATATTTGATTTCTCCTGTTTCAGGATCCTCCTTAGCAAACATCAGGCTCCCAATTTCAACGCCTCTGATGCCGGCCTCCATGTAAAGCGCAACGGTTAAAGCCTGTGCCGGAAATTGCTCACGAGGTAGATCGGGGAGAAACCCTAACGCATCTATGTAGATCGCGTGCCCGCCGGGAGGTTGAATGATAGGGATACCGTTTTCGGAAAGTGATTCGCCGAGCATACGAACCTGGTTGATCCGAAATGAAAGATAGTCTTCGTCTGTTACCTCCTCCAATCCAACCGCAATCGCTTCAAGATCCCTTCCCGCAAGTCCGCCGTATGTCGGAAAACCTTCCACGAGTATCAGCAAGTTGGTAATTTTTTCGGCAATTTTATCGTCGTTTAGAGCGATAAATCCTCCCATATTTACCAAGCCGTCTTTTTTCGCGCTCATCGTGCAGCCATCGGTGTACGAGAACATCTTTTTAGCAATGTCCCGTACCGACATATTTGAATATCCTTCCTCACGTTCTTTGATGAAGAAGGCATTTTCAGCAAACCGGCATGCATCAAGGAAAAAAGGAATGTCATTTTCGCGAAGCAGCTCACTTGTCTCTTTTATATTTTGCATACTCACGGGCTGTCCGCCGCCGGAATTATTAGTTACGGTCAGCATACCTAAAGGAATATTTTCTTTACCCGTTTCTTTAATAAGAGTTTCCAATTTGTGGATGTCGATATTCCCCTTGAAGGGGTGCAGGTTGGTGGGGTCTTTCGCTTCGTCAATTACAAGGTCAACGGCAATCCCTTCATTATGCTCCACATTTGCCCTTGTAGTATCGAAGTGACTGTTGTTAGGCACCACGTCGCCCTTTTTGAGAATAGAAGAAAACAGAAGATTTTCAGCCACTCGACCCTGGTGAGTCGGAATGATATGAGATAAACCGGTCAGGTCACGAATCACGGCTTCGAAACGGTAATAATTCCTGCTGCCGGCATAAGATTCGTCTCCCATCATCATAGCCGCCCATTGCTTATCGGACATCGCGCTTGTTCCGCTGTCAGTCAACAGGTCGATGTAAATACTTTCAGCGGGAATGTTAAAGACATTGAAACCTGCCTCTTTGATAAGTTTTATGCGAGCTTCAGGGGTAGTTCTTTTAATCGGCTCTACTACTTTTATCCTAAAAGGTTCAGAAGGATATTTCATCTGCTTTTAATTCCAAAATTGAATTTATCTAAGACCAACTTATCTCTCAGGAGTGTAAAAGTCTACGCTATCAGGATGTAAATTTGATATTGCAGGAAAAGTTCAGAGTTCTAATGATTTCATAGTTTCTTTAACGTGAGCGGCTGATTCCTGGAGCGCAGAGAGCTCACTCTCCTCTAAATCGATTTTAAGAATTTCTTCGATGCCCTTTGAACCCAATTTCACGGGAACTCCGACATAAGCTTCTTCGATTCCATATTCGCCTGTCAACCAGGCAGCGCACGGCAATATCCGTTTCTTATCGTTCACGATAGAATCTATCATTTCTACTACGGAAGAGGATGGTGCATAATATGCAGAGCCTGTTTTCAGGTGCTTGACTATCTCGCCTCCGCCAAAACGAGTCCGTTCGACTATAGCATCGATTTGGCTGTCGGAGAGAAACTGTTTCAGCGGGATACCGGAAATGGTAGTATACCTTGGAAGAGGCACCATCGTATCGCCATGTCCTCCAAGAACCATCGCCTGAATATCCCTGACAGAAACGCCGATCTCCATTGCTATAAAGGAACGATAACGCGCCGTGTCTAATATACCTGCCATTCCTATAACACGGGTCGACTCGAATCCGGAAACTTTCAGAGCTACATAAGCCATCACGTCGAGGGGATTGCTAACGATAATTATGATCGATTTCGGTGAACGGGTAGCAATTTCCTCAGTAACAGACTTTACAATATCAGAATTTATTTTCAGAAGATCATCTCTGCTCATTCCCGGTTTTCGGGGCACTCCGGCTGTAATTACCACAAGATCGGAATCTCGGGATTCATCATAACTGTTAGTACCGATGATCTCACAATCGAATCCTTCTACGGGAGATGATTCGAACATATCAAGACCCTTGCCCTGAGGTATGCCTTCGACAATATCTATCAGTACTAATTGACGCGCCAATCCTTTTTCCGCAATTCGAACGGCAGTCATTTCGCCTACATGTCCTGCTCCAACAACACTGATCTTCATACCTGAAATCTCCTATAAATAAATATCCCCGCCAATATTGACGGGGTATAAATTGTTATTTTTCATAGCTGTTTCTGATCTTGTCAGAAATTCCCCAACTAAGATTCGTAAACGTTTACGAATTTACGTTTGTTCTTTTTGGTTTCAAATTTTACATATCCATCTTTCAGAGCAAATAGGGAGTCATCACTTGCTCTCTTTACATTCAGGCCAGGATGGAATTTTGTGCCTCGTTGCTTTACTATAATGCTTCCCGCAGAAACTTTTTGTCCTCCGAAAGCCTTTATTCCTAACATCTTCGGATTACTATCCCGACCGTTTTTGGAACTACCTACACCTTTTTTATGTGCCATGAGCTACTCCGATTCTGCCGTTGCTTCAGCAGCAACTTTTTTAGGCTTAGGTTTAGGCGTTGAACTTGAGCCGACTGAAATTCCATCTATTCTGATCCAAGTCAGCTCCTGCCGATGTCCTCTTTTCACCTTGTAGCCTTTTCTCCGTTTCTTCTTCAGCATCGTAATTTTCTTGTCTTTACCCTGCTTCAGAATAGTAACATCCACTTTTGACATCGGTACGAAGGGCGTGCCGATGACAGACTTTTTACCGTCACCGAGCATCAAAACCTCATCAAAAGAGGCTTTGTCACCAACATTCCCCTCAAATTTTTGCACCGCCAACTCATCGCCCACGGAGACACTATGTTGAAACCCTTTTATGATAACTACTGCATACATTATAATCTAAAACCTTTTCTTTAATTCTCTTTTCTTAAATAGCCCACTATATTAAAGAATGGTAATTTCACTGTCAAGAAATAAATTGTTCTGTAATGTCTTCACCGCTTTTTTTAGAGATAATTTTGAATTCATTCATACTAAGTTCAGCATCATTTTTGACATCGATTTTAACCCAATATTTCCACATTAGCCGTCGGATAGACTCTCTGCTGTTCTCCGTAAAATGGAATGCGACATCAGGATGCAAATTTAAAATAAGTCGCCGTTCGGTGTTCTCGATCTTCATTCTCATGATCCAGCGTTCTATCTTGTTCATGAGAGTGTCTTTGGAGATAACCCTGCCGAGACCATCGCAAATAGGACAAACATCACTTACCCTGTATAGAAGTCCGGGACCAATTCTTTGTCGCGTCATTTCCATGAGACCAAGCTCTGATAATTCGAATACCTTACTCCTCGCTCTGTCCTTTGCCATCTCCTTGCGCATGGAGACATAGACGGACTTACGATTTTTTTCGTCATCCATATCAATAAAGTCGACAACGACAAGACCGCCGATATCGCGAAGACGTAGTTGTCTAGCTACTTCTGGTACTGCCTCAAGATTAATTTTTAAAGAATTCAGCTCATGCTCTTTTTTTCCTTGATATCTTCCTGAGTTGATATCTACCGTTACAAGGGCTTCGGTGTGGTCTATTATGAGGTAGCCTCCGCTTTTGAGCCATACTTTTCGATGCTGTGTTTTTTCGATTTCAGGTTCAATATTGAAAGCGTCAAATATTGGAACCGGATCGTTATAATATTGTAATTTTTCAAGCAAATGCGGAGAAAGATTTTTCAGATACGAACCCAATTTACGATAAAGTTTTTTCGAATCGGTTACAATTTTCCCGACATCTTCTGTCAACAGATCCCTAATAACACTAAATGCCATTTCCATGTCCTTATAAACAATAGCCGGGGGAACAGCACTTTTTATCTCTTTCTCGATAATTTTCCAGTTTGACATGAGGCTGTTAAAATCATTCTCGATCATTTCGGCTGACTTACCTAAAGCCACTGTGCGCAGGATAAGCCCGAAATCGTCCGGTTTTAAGTTCCTTGCGATCTTCTGCAATCTTCTTTTTTCTTGAAAATTGCTGATCTTACGTGAAATACCTATCTGCTTGTCATTAGGAACTAATACGATAAATCTTCCGGGAAGAGAAATATGTGTAGTTACGCGAGGTCCCTTGTCATGGATCGGCTCTTTGGTGATCTGGACGATTATCTCCTGACCCGGCTTCGGCATCCATTCGCCGCGAAAGGTCGTGCCCCGGCTTTTTGGAGTGCTATCTTCATCATATTCAGATTCAAACAGGTCCATAAAATCGTGAACAGATTCGTTTATATCTGAAAAGTGAAGGAAGCCGTCATGATCAAAGCCGATATCTATAAAGGCGGCTCTCATACCGGGATTTACACGAGCGACGGTGCCTTTAAAAATATCCCCGACCATTCGAGTATTTTCCGGACGTTCGAGAAGTATCTCGGCAAGTTGGCCATTCTCAGTGATTGCGATCCTGGTTTCGTTCCTTGTTTCATTGATGAAGATTTCTTTTTTAACTGGTTTTCTTGGTTTCGAATATCGTTTGTTTTTGTACGGTGTTCTGTTTTTATTTTGTAATACTGCCATATGTGGTTCAATTCTCCTTTAACTTAGATAATGTAAATCTGAATTTTGAGTCATGCAATCCTATTCTCATTTATGTTGTCAGTGAAGGATCATACGAATATCATTTTATTTTGAATTAGATCTGACGAGAACTAAATATTTAGCGAAAAAAAGAGTTCAACTGAGAAATATAATTTTTGGTTATTCTTGTTCGAAAATCCAGGTGCCGTCGGCTCTTTCTATGTTCTTGTCAGGATTCATGAAGACAAGTTTAAGTTTGCCACTGACCGGAACCCAATCATTGTCGTCAAATTTTTTCTTTGGAAATTGCAGGGCGAAATGAGTTTCTTTTACGCGCGTTCTTCGCCAAAGATCTCTTCTTTCATTTTCAAAGTCCGGTATCAATGGTTGAGATTGAAAAACTTTAAGCGGCTCGAATTGGTTCTGATCCTCATCTTCAACGAAGATGACCCATCGATCCGGACTAAGGTAGCTTTCCGCTAAATTTGTCTTCATGTAAATCCAGATGAGATTATTTTTCTCAACATCGTACATCTCTCGATATGCGTTCATAAAAGAATCGGTTTCTGCTTCGTTCATATCCAAAAGTTTAGTGTAATATTCTCCGGCGTTTTTGATGATTTCTTGAGTGATTATGGTAGCGCTGATCTTTAGAGGAAAACCCGGATATAAGGAAGCGGATCTCCCCGGTTTACCGATGCCGGTGAAGAAGCTGTCTCCACCCTTAGTAACTTTAACGCCTGTTCCGAATACAATAGTATTTTTTGATATCGATTCAATAAAATCAGCTGCGTTAGATTTAAAAGCAAATTCCCCCGGCATAGATGATTTAGGAGTGGTATAACATCCGCTGAGGAACAAATTAGTCAGCAACACAAGAACAATAATAATTCGCTGAAAATGTTTCATAAAAATCAGTTCTCTCCTTTGGAAAGTGTGAGATCAAGCCAATAAATTTCTGATTTCTGTGCAGCTCTCGACGGTTGACCCAGCGTTCTGCCTGATTGTTGCAACGGTCTTCCCAATCCGGGAGAATTCAGTGGTTGCAGCGGGCGCGTATTAGACCGAAAGATATTATAGTTTGGAAGGATCTCAAAACCAATCGCGAGTTCAGACTTTACAGAACCGATGACACCAAGTTTGTCTTCGAGGCCTGCATTAAGAGGAATTATAAAATTTAATTGTATACTATTTTTAAAGATAATTTTATCCAAACGAAATCCTAAACTTCCATCCGAATCCACCGGCTCAATTCTACCGTTATCATGGTTGAAATATAATATCTTTCTTTCAGCCTCTTTGATTCGGATTTTTAACTTGATCTCTTGTGTATCCGTTAAGACACTCTTAAACCCTCCCCAATTTGTAAGGGAAGAAAATTGATTTTTAAGGAAAGGATGGGCTTGTTTTTTAAGAGGGAATTGGAAGCCCGAGTTTTTTGAATGTAAACCGTCGGAATTCAGCCACAAATTAATAATAGAATTTGAATATCTTCTATCCAGGGAGTCAGTTTTTATAATTACCGATAAATATACGTATTTATCATTATTAGCCGCCCTGAATTCAAGGTTGTTATATTCTTCAACAATAATAAGGGAAGAGGGTAGATAACTGTTTTCATCCATGTAGGGAGAATGAACGGCAGAAGCTGAACATCCGCTGAATATGGTTGCGGTCAAAGCGGAAATAAAGCATGATGATAATATTAGCCAAGGTCTTTTCATCGGACAAAAGTAAGCGTTGATGGTGGTAATTGTCAAGTTAGATGAAGAAATATGATAAAATAAACTGAGCGCAGAATAACTGCTCATAACGCGCGAATACAAAAAATAGTTGGATTTTGGAAAAAAATCGCTAATATTCCACAATATGTGGTAATTTTACTTGAGAGTATACTACATTGTGAAACTTCCATGACCTGACCTGAGTATACTCAGAAGTTTGGAAAGTTTAGGACTGACGATTGAAATCAGAAGAGAGAGGGAGATAATGAAAAACAGTACACTACTCTATGGGGTATTGTGGATTTTCATTTTGACCGGCACCGGAGTGAAATACGGGATTGGTAACAATGCCGCCGAAGAGATAGAAACACTCCGGGAGGAAAACAATTCTCTGCTTAACGAGTTAGGCAACATAGAAAAGTCTTTGATATGGCTGCAAGAGGCACATCAGAAAAATCCTTATAAGGGTCTTGCAAAGATAATTTCAACAGCATATAATTCCGAAGAAAATCAAACGGATGACACTCCTTTTATTACGGCAAGCGGTGAACGGGTGCAGGACGGCACTTTAGCATTGAGCCGGGATATGATTCGGGCAGAAAACGATATGATGAGAAGGATGGGGTATAATCCAACCGCGACGATCAGTTATGGCGATACTGTTGACCTGATCTATGTGAAAAGAATGGTTGTCCACGATACTATGAACAAACGATATACCAACCGAGCAGATATATGGATGGATTCAATAAATGATGCGAAAACATGGGGTGTAAGGGATGTGTACATCGTTGCCACGGGAGTGAACAACTAAAACAATTACAGTTATTTACCGAAAAAGACCGGCATATTGCCGGTCTTTTTTATTACAAACCGGTCATGATCCATCCCTGGGGATAAAGAGGAAGAGAATTAATAATCTGCCTAAGCCTGCCGGAGAAAGGTTTTATTCTCCTTGCGGTGGCAGGGTTAAGAGGTTATATTAATTGGCTGTATGGGAATGAGAACTGATGATAAAATTAGCTGACAGATTAGATAAGATCAAACCTTCGAAAACGATGGCGGTGATGGCTCTTGCGAAAGACTTAAAGGAGCAAGGTGTTGATATAGTTGATTTAGGAGCGGGAGAGCCTGATTTCCCCACACCCGAATATATCAGAGACCTCGCAACCAAAGCAATGGCGGATGGTTATACGAAATATACGAAAGTTGACGGAATTCCGGAGTTGAAAGAGGCTATCGTAGTGAAGCTCGAACGCGATAACAATCTAACTTATTCCACTGACCAGATAATAGTGACAAGCGGCGCGAAGCAGGCTATCTATAACGCGATGATGGCTGTAGTGAACGAGGGTGATGAAGTAATTATTCTCTCTCCGTATTGGGTTTCATTTCCAGAGATGGTGAAGTTGGCTGATGGCGAACCGGTATTTGCAGAGCTTGACCCAAAGAGAGATTACCGGCGTACGCTGAAACCGTTTGAAGAATATGTGACAGATCGGACCGTTGCGGTGGTTTTAAACTCACCGTCGAATCCCGTAGGTTCCTTATTGGACGACGAATTTATCGCCGATGTGATCAAAGTTTCGCGAGAAAAAAGTCTGCTGATAATCTCAGATGAAACCTACGAGCGTATAACATTTGAGAACAAGTATAAGAGTATTGCGGCATATGAAGGCGCCGCCGAACTAACGCTGACCGTTAATTCGATGTCTAAGACATACTCCATGACAGGATGGAGGTTGGGATTTGCGGCGGGCGCTAAAGAATTGATAAAGGCGATGAGTAAAATTCAATCGCAGATAACTTCGAATGCAAATTCGATCGCTCAAAAAGCTTCTGTGGAAACATTGACAGGCGATCAATCCGCAGCCGAAATGATGAAAGACAAATATTGGGAACGCCGGGATGTGGTTTATGAAGGACTAAGTAATCTGCCTGGAATAGAGGTAAACAAACCGGAAGGCTCTTTCTTTATATTCCCGGATGTAAGCGCGTATTACGGTAAATCACTGAATGGTAAGAGCATAAACGGTTCTGTCGAGTTTGCCGAATTTTTGTTAGAACACGCTAAGGTTGTTGTTATACCCGGAATAGCATTCGGTTCGGACAATAATATAAGAATTTCATTTGCCGCGCCGAGAGAAGAAATTAAAAAAGGAATAGAGCGGATCGGCGAAGCTCTAAATCTTTTGAACTAAAATTTGGAGATCTAAATTGAAAAAAGATATACATCCTGAATATACGTTGAGTACCGTCAGTTGCGCCTGCGGGAACACATTCCAAACCCGTTCGACTGCCGGCGATCTGCATGTTGAGATCTGTTCCGCTTGTCATCCGTTTTTCACCGGTAAGCAGAAACTGGTTGACTCCGCAGGTAGAGTCGAGAAGTACAGACAGAAATACGGCATAAAAGAAGAAACTGAAGCATAACAGTAGGTATACATTTATAACAGGCGCCTGATAGGTTTTCAGACGCCTGTTTTGGTGTTTGATATGGCAGAAAAAAAGAAAAAGATACTTGTCGGCGGACAGGCGGTGATCGAGGGTATTATGATGAGAGCCCCCGGCGCATACGCTACATCGGTACGCAGAGCGGACGGAACTATAGAGACCGAGCGTCACGAATTTCGATCAATTCTTGAAAAGCATAAATCGCTCAACATTCCTGTTTTACGCGGAATAATAGCGCTGTTCGAGACATTGAAAATAGGCATCGGCACGCTGCAATGGTCAGCCGACAAAAGCATGGAAGATCTTGAACCGGACAAAACTGTCTCTAAACCCGGTACTTTAGCGAAAACAGCTTCGTTGCTGTTTGCTCTCTTAGTCGGTTTAGGTCTGTTTTTCGTTCTGCCCCTTACGGTAACGACAAAGTTTTTTGAAATTGAGCGAGATGCGGTTTTATTTAATCTTGTATCCGGAGCGATACGTATTACGCTCTTCCTCGGCTATATCGGAGCGATATCCCTTATGGAAGATATCAAGATACTTTTCCGGTATCACGGCGCGGAACATAAGATGATATTTGCTTTTGAAGGGGGTTGCGAGCTGCTGCCTTCCGAAGCGAAGAAATTTATTCGGTTCCATCCGAGGTGCGGCACAAGTTTCTTGCTTATAGTCATGCTTGTATCAATTCTTGTTTTCGCTCTTATTGATTCCATTATAATTAGCTATATCGGATCAATAAGCCTTGGAGTGAGACTTCTGTCTCATCTTCCGATGATACCTTTTGTAGCGGGATTAGGATATGAAGCGATCAAGCTCTCAGGGAGATACGGTTCCACGGCGATTGGCAGAGTATTGGTCGCGCCAGGTCTCTGGCTGCAGCGGCTAACCACCAAAGAACCCGATGACGCTCAATTGGAAGTTGCCGCGGTAGCGTTGAAATCCGCATTGGGCGAAGATTACGAAAAATTTGTCGGGGATAAATTTGAGGCTGATACGGTACAATGAGCTCATTGTTAAGCATAGAAGAAGTGCTGCAGCGGAATGAGGAGCTCACAACACTCATGAGTGATCCCACGGTAATGGCGGATAACAGACGATTTAGAGTACTCGCAAAGGAACAGAGCGAAATTGCTCCGGCGGCGAAACTTGCAGAGGAGATAAATGTGCTCCGCAAAAGTATCAGTGAGGACGAAGAGATTCTTAATGGTGAGGACGAGGAGCTCAAAGAGTTAGCGGAAGAGGAGTTAAAAGAACTAAATGATAATCTGAAGCCTTTGGAAGAAGAGATACGCGAACTGCTCTTGCCGAAAGACCCCGACGATTCGAAAAAAGCGATAATAGAAATCAGGGCAGGCACGGGCGGGGATGAGGCTGCGATATTTGCAGCAGATCTATATCGAATGTACACCAAATATCTTGAGCGAAAAGGATTGAAATTCGACCTGCTTTCCGTCAGTGCGACAAATATGGGCGGATATAAAGAGGTGATAATTTCTGTTGACGCGGAAGGTTCATATGGTGATCTGAAATTTGAAAGTGGAGTCCATCGGGTTCAAAGAGTTCCGGTGACGGAGACAAGCGGGCGGGTTCATACATCCGCGGCATCAGTGGCAGTGCTTCCGGAGGCGGAGGAAGTGGACGTTGAGATAAATCCATCTGACTTGAAAATAGACGTTTACAGATCTACCGGACCGGGCGGACAGAGCGTAAACACAACAGATTCGGCAGTCAGGATAACTCACTTGCCAACAGGGCTTGTAGTTTCATGTCAGGATGAAAAGTCACAACACAAAAACAAAGCTAAAGCGTTAAAAGTGTTGAGGGCGAGGTTGATGGAAGTCAGGAAGGAAGAGCAGCAGAGTGAGATCGCCGCAGAACGGAGACTTATGATCGGGACTGGAGACCGGAGCGCGAAAGTACGCACTTATAATTTTCCTCAGAACAGATGTACCGACCACCGAATAAATCTTACATTATACTCTCTTGACGAGATAATGGACGGAAATTTAGACGAATTGATAGAAGCGAATAAGAGAGAACTCAGAGCAAAACTCCTAAAAGAGATCGACAAAAAAGAATAAGTCTGATGGCAAACAGCGCTCAGGCTTTGAACATCAAAGATCTGCTTGACAGATCAACAGAATATTTTGATTCAAAAGGAATTGAATCTCCGCGATTGAATGCCGAATGGCTTCTTGCGCATACTCTCGGCAAAAAACGAATAGAACTCTATCTGCAATTCGACAGGCTGCTGACCAAATCCGAAACAGATGCGTATCGGTCGCTGATTAGAGAGCGAGTGAAGAATAAACCGCTTCAGTATATAATCGGCGAAACGGACTTTATGGGAATCAAAATTGAAGTAGATGAAAATGTTCTGATACCGCGCCCGGAAACGGAACAGCTCGTAGAGCTCGCTCTCGAACGACTAAAAACA
The DNA here is from genome assembly GCA_004402895.1 of Fidelibacterota bacterium MT.SAG.3. GTDB lineage: Bacteria > Fidelibacterota > SORT01 > SORT01 > SORT01 > SORT01. Next base: position 31,583 of record SORT01000011.1, read on the forward strand.
CATAATGGGAGGGCTATCAAAATTCTTGATGTAGGTACGGGCAGCGGGAACATAGCAATCGCGTTAGCTAAATTCCTTCCTGCCGTGACTATAACAGCCATCGAAATCAGTGAAAAGGCGATTGCTGTAGCAACAAGAAATGCTGAACAAAATGAAGTTGCAGACAGAATAAATTTTATAATACATGACATCAAATCTGATGAGTTTACACACACCGGTTTTGATATGATAATTTCTAACCCCCCTTATATTTCGTTGGAGACGATGAGTTCTCTATCGCCCGATGTTAGAGAATGGGAGCCTGAAACGGCACTAACCGATTTTTCAGACGGTCTTGACATGATAAGTGAAGTGATCAAACTGTCAATGGGTCGTCTGAATGAAAACGGAATTATACTCTTGGAGATTGGAGGAAACAGGCAATCTGAACCTTTGAAAAAGATGTTGTCTAAAGCGGGTTACTCGAATATCAAAATTGAATCCGACTATAATTCTCACGCACGGTTTGCATCGGGAGTTTTTGAGACGCATAAAAATTGAATAAAATCTCATTTCGAATGATCTGTGCGAGTCAGGATTCAAGCTGACCCCACAACTTTCTTGAAGGCGTCAGGCAAGTCCTGACTGCCACATCATTGATAAGCATAAATATAATGCTTTTTTAACAAAAGCGCTACTATTCGGGCGGTTTTTCGTGGAAAGGAAAATAGTTAATGAAAAACAGTGATTAGTTCCGTAATATAGAACCTGATTTTCCGGGGAGACAGTGTCTCCTCAGATGGACAGGCCAATTTTTACTTTGAGGATAAGCTGCAAGAAGGTTCCATAAAATCATATTTCCGTCTTTCACGTCCGCACAACGCCGCTATCGGCGGACTTTCGGTTTTTTTCGGTGCGTTTCTGACCGGGAATTTAGAACCTGTTTATGCGTTAGCGAGCGCTTGCCTGAGCGGAGCATTGATAACCGCAGGCGCAAACTCAATCAACGATTATTTCGATGTAGAATCTGACCGGATCAATAAACCGTACCGCCCGATACCCTCAGGCACCGCAACAAGAACATCGGCAAAATGGACCGCGTTTGTGCTTTACGCGGGAGGGATAAACGCTTCTCTCTTTGTGAATAGAACCGCTTTTTATATAGCGGTTTCCACTGTACTTCTCACATATATATATTCAGCCTGGCTTAAGAAAACGGCAGTGTGGGGAAATTTGACGGTAGCGTCTTTGACATCAATAACATTTATATACGGCGGGGTCGCGGTAGGAAGAGTCAGAGAATCATTGATACCGGCGCTTTTCTCATTCTTCTTTCATTTCGGCAGAGAGGTGTTGAAAGATATAGAAGATATGGAAGGAGATTCAAAGGCGGGATTAAAAACCTTCCCGCTTAAATACGGAATTGAGGCGTCATTGAAATTAGCGGGACTTTCTTTCGGCTTATTGATAATTTTCACATTTTTACCTTTCCTTTACGAGCTGTACAATATACTTTATTTGATTGTAGTTTTGGTCGGAGTCGACCTTGTTTTAGTATACACCATGATATCTGCCCGGAGAAATTCTGATAGCGTGAACCTGAAGAGACTTAACACAATTTTGAAAGCTGACATGCTGATTGGGTTAACGTCAATTTACCTTGGAACGATATGAGTAATTTCGTTCATCTCCACAATCATTCGGATTATAGTCTGCTCGACGGAGCGTGTAAAATTCAGTCGCTCGTGGATGCAGCAGCGGATTTTGATATGCCTGCTGTCGCGCTGACCGATCACGGCAATATGTTCGGAGCAATACAATTTTACGAGAGCGCAAAGAAAAAAGGGATAAAACCGCTTATCGGTATGGAGGCATACATCGCTCCACGCACCCGATTCGAAAAGTCCTCCACGCCGGGGAGACGTGAAAAACATTCATACCATCTATTACTGATTGTTAAGGACAAAACCGGCTACGCTAATCTGATGAAACTTTCAAGTCTCGCCTATCTTGAAGGTTTTTATTATAAGCCAAGAATCGACAAAGAGATATTAAGACAATATAGCGAGGGGTTGATCTGCAGTTCCGGATGTCTTACCGGGGAATTGGCATTCAATTTATTGAAGGGAGATATCGATGCAGCCATTGCGGTTGCGGAGGAATTTAAATCTATCTTCAACGGAAACTACTACCTTGAAGTTCAGAACCATGGGATGCCGGAAGATGAGATCATTCTGAGGGAAGTACCGAAAATAGCGAAGAATCTTGATATACCGCTGATAGCAAGTAACGATTGTCATTATCTGAAAAGAGAGCATGCGGAAGCACACGATGTGTTGCTCTGCCTGCAAACAGGGAAGACTCTCACCGACACCGATCGTCTGAAGTATAGCTCGGACAATTTTTATTTCAAAGATCCCGATGAAATGGCTGCTCTATTCAAAGAGCTGCCAGAGGCGATCAGTAATACTTCTGAATTAGCCGAACGCTGCGATCTGAATCTCGAGACTGAAACGTTTCATATGCCGAATTTCCCTCTCCCTGAAAATGAGAAAACGCCTGAAAGTTACCTTGAAAATTTAGTTTGGAAGGGAGTGGAAAAGAGATACGAAATTGTAGATGAAGCCATCAAAAAAAGAGTCAGGCATGAGATAGACACTATTAACAAGATGGGATTTCCGGGTTATTTCTTAATTGTAAACGACTTCATAAACTACGCAAAAGAAAACGGAATACCTGTCGGTCCCGGCAGAGGTTCGGCGGCGGGAAGTGTGGTATCCTATGCATTGGGTATAACCGATATCGATCCTCTTCAATACGGCCTGATCTTCGAGCGGTTTTTAAACCCCGATCGGATCAGTATGCCTGATATAGATATAGATTTTTGTTATGAACGACGTGGAGAAGTAATAAGCTATATCAAAGAACGGTTTGGAAAAGATTCGGTCACGCAGATCATCACATTCGGCACGATGAAAGCACGCGCTGCGATTAGGGATGTCGGACGTGTATTGAATATGCCGTATTCAGTAGTTGATGCCATTGCCAAACTCGTTCCGGCAGGACCGGGCGTTACACTTGAAGAGGCTATGGAGAAAGTTCCAGAATTAGCCGAAACCGCCAATAAAGACGAAACTCATCGTAAATTGATGGAATATTCCAAGTTGTTGGAGGGGATGAGCAGGCACGCTTCAACTCATGCCGCCGGAGTGGTTATCACTCCCGGTAACTTATCCGATTTCGTTCCTCTCTATAAATCAGCCGCGGACGAAATTACAACTCAGTACGACATGAAGATGCTTGATACGATCGGTCTGCTTAAAATGGATTTCCTCGGACTACGCACATTGACTGTCTTGAAGAAAACTCTTGAGATGCTCGAAGAAAAAGGTATAGAAGTAGATCTTGAAAATATACAGTTAGACGATGTAGATGTGTATGATCTGTTCGCAAAAGGAAAAACGATAGGTATCTTTCAGTTTGAATCACCCGGTATGCGTGACACACTCAAGAGATTAAAGCCGACTAAGTTGGAGGACCTTATTGCCGTAAATGCATTATACAGACCGGGTCCGATGGATAATATCACCGAATTTATTCAACGAAAGCACGGCAAAAAGAAGATCGAATATCTGCACCCTGATCTCGAGCCTATTTTAAAAGAGACATACGGAATCATTGTTTATCAAGAACAGGTCATGCGTATAGCAAATGAATTAGCTGGAATGAGCCTTGCTCAAGCGGATACGATGCGCAGCGCAATGGGTAAGAAAAAACAAAAACTCATGGATGAGCAGAAGAAATACTTTCTCGAAAACGCCGACAAAAACAATCTCGATAAAAAACTATCAAATGATCTCTGGGCTCTACTCGAAAAATTTGCTCAATACGGATTCAATAAGAGCCATTCTGCGGCATACGCTCTGATCGCCTACAGAACCGGTTATTTGAAAACTAAATATCCGGCTGAATTTATGGCGGCTACTATGTCAAGTGAGATGACCGACACTGACCGACTGAAAATACTGATTAAGGATTGTAAAAGCAGTGAAATGCATATTATTCCTCCTGATATTTCTCTGAGTAAATCATATTTCACCGCAGATGAGAACAGAATTTGTTACGGTCTTGCGGCAATAAAAAACGTGGGTGTGAAAGCCTCAAAATCAATTGTCGAGGCGGTCGAAAAAGAAGGTCCGTTCAAAACGATATTTGATTTGGTAAAAGCCGTAGACCTTCGGTTAGTTAATAAGAAAGTTCTCGAATCTCTGGTCTGCTCAGGAGCGCTTGATTCTCTTGAAGGGAAACGATCTTCAAAATTTGAAAGTATCGGCAGGATCCTTGAATTCGCTCAGAGGCATCAATCAGAAGTCAGCCGCGGTCAGACCAGCCTGTTCAGCGGCGCTTCTTCCGGCATCGTGGCGGACAGTAATCCGAAACTTCACGAAGTGGACGAGTGGGGTGATTCTGAGCGTATTAAGAATGAACTAAGCGCATTCGGGTATCATCTAATTGAGCATCCGCTTGAGAAATTCGAGATAGAGTTGCGTTCATTTACGAATTATACAATTGGAGATGATGCCCCCAAGTCAGCCACACTGTTAAAAACCGCCGGGATACTATCTGAAATCAAAGTTCATTTCGACAAAAAGAATCGGCAAATGGCATTTTGCGAGATCGAAGGAATTGATGGAAACGGCGAACTTCTCGTTTTTGCCGACACCTATGAACGCTATAAAGATATTTGTGTTAAAGATAAAATGGTGCTGGTCTCCGGTAAACTGTCCAATAGAGACGAGTCCGATGTCAAGATAATAGCAAATGAATTTATTCCTCTCGATGATTCGATTGAAATGCTGACTGAATCCGTGCTGCTCACGATAGATCTCGCTGTCCATTCGCCGGAAACAATCGATCGAATAAGCGTTATTGCGAGTAAGAACAGAGGCAAGTGTCAATTCGGATTCAAGATATTGACGGATGGAAAATTTGTTAGAAATATTATGTCAGGCAACCTTTCGGTTGATCCGAATGGAGCGTTCTTCAGCGAAGTTCAGGAGATTTTAGGGAAACATTCTGTCGTTCTTAAAACATCCGCCTTATAAATAATGGTTGCGGTTCTACAACGGGTATCAGAAGGGCGAGTGAAAGTTGACAAAGAAATTGTTGGCGAAATAGGCAAGGGATTGGTAATCTTATTAGGTATCTTTGAAAATGACACGGTTCAGGAGGCGGATAAATTAGCAGATAAGACTGTGAATTTGAGAATATTCAATGATAAAGATGATAAAATGAATCTCTCATTAAAAGAAGTGGGAGGGAAAGCTCTCGTGATTTCCCAATTCACTCTCTGTGCGGACTATAAAAAGGGAAGAAGACCGAATTATTTGATGGCAGCAAAGCCTCAGAAAGCTGAAGAGTTATATCTCAAATATGTCGATCGAATTTTTAGCGCAGGTATTAAAGTTCAGACGGGTGAATTCGGGGCAATGATGGATGTAGATATTATGAATAGCGGTCCTGTGACCATAACTCTCGACACAAAGCTTCTGTCAAAAGCGTAAGAGGGAAAATTGGAAAAAAAGATAAGAGTAATCATAGCGAAACCTGGACTTGACGGACACGACAGGGGAGCAAAAGTGATTGCAAGCTCGCTAAGAGACGCGGGTATGGAGGTCATATATCTAGGTCTCAGGCAATCACCGGAAATGATAGTAAACGCCGCTGTTCAGGAAGACGTAGATGTAATTTCTCTCAGCATTCTTTCAGGCGCGCATATGACGATATTTCCGGAAGTATTAAAACTGATGAAGGAAATGAAAATCGATGATGTCCTTTTGACCGGAGGCGGCATTATACCGGATAAAGATATGGAAGCATTATCTGAGATGGGAGTCGGCAGATTATTCGGCCCCGGCACTAAATTGTCGGAGGGAGTGGATTATATCAAGGAATGGGTTTCAAAGAACCGCCAGTAGATGAGTTTATTCAGATGACAGACGCCAAAATCAAAAAGTTGGAAGAACTCCGCGCAGAGGCGATGTTGGGCGGTGGCGAAGATAAAATCAAAGTACAGCATGATAAAGGTAAATTAACGGCACGTGAACGACTTGACATATTACTCGATGAAGGAAGCTTCAACGAGATCGGAATGCTAGTTCGGCATAGGTCTCATGATTTTGGATTAGAGAATCATAGATATTACGGCGACGGCGTCGTCACCGGATATGGATTGATCAATGGCAGACAAGTATATGTTTATAGTCAGGACTTTACTGTATTTGGAGGATCTCTCGCGGAAGCTCATGCGGAAAAAATATGTAAAATAATTAAGATGGCGGGAAAAGCCGGGGTGCCTATCATAGGATTGAACGATTCAGGCGGAGCAAGGATACAGGAAGGAGTTGTAAGTCTTGGCGGTTACGCCGATATTTTTCTCTTGAATACCATGTATTCGGGAGTAATTCCCCAAATCTCAGCAATAATGGGTCCGTGCGCGGGAGGAGCAGTGTATTCTCCGGCTATAACAGATTTTATTTTAATGGTCAAAAAGAGTTCGTATATGTTTGTCACAGGTCCGAATGTAGTTAAAATAGTAACTCATGAGGAGATATCATCTGAGGATCTCGGTGGAGCGGAAACTCATGCCAAAAAAAGCGGGGTTAGTCATTTTTCAAGTGATAATGAGGTGGAATGTTTAGAGACGTTGCGGGAGTTATTGAGTTTTATTCCTCAGAATAATATGGAAGATCCGCCAAGAGTGGAATGCACTGATCCGATAGATAGAGCTGATCCGAAACTCGACACCGTTGTGCCAGAGCGATCTGAAAAACCGTACAATATCAAAGACGTGATAACTTCTGTAGTGGATGACGGTAAGTATTTTGAGGTACAACGTGATTTTGCCAAGAACATTTCTATCGGATTTTCGCGTTTAAACGGTAAATCTGTTGGAATTATAGCAAATCAGCCGGCATATTTGGCGGGTGTATTAGATTGTGATTCATCAATAAAAGCAGCGAGGTTCGTACGGTTTTGCGATGCGTTCAATATTCCGCTTCTTGTATTTGAAGACGTTCCCGGTTTTCTTCCGGGTACCGTCCAGGAGTGGCGGGGCATTATAAAACATGGAGCGAAACTCCTATACGCATTTTCTGAAGCGACAGTCCCAAAAATAACAGTGATCACGAGAAAAGCGTATGGCGGGGCTTATGATGTAATGAACTCGAAACATATAAGAGGCGATTTTAATTTTGCCTGGCCAACCGCTGAAATTGCAGTGATGGGAGCAAAGGGCGCTACGGAAATAATCTTTAAAAAAGAGATAAACGCATCCGACGATCCTGAAGCCGAAGAAGAACGGCTCGAAAAAGATTTCAAAGAAAAATTTGCCAATCCGTATCTCGCAGCGGAAAGAGGATATGTTGACGAAGTAATTATACCACACAAAACGAGGGAAAAACTCATATCCGCATTTTCAATTTTAGAGAATAAAGTAGATTCAAATCCAAAGAAGAAGCATGGTAATATACCGTTATAATTTCATAAAATTATGGAGAACCGATGAGTTTTCAGGATGATCAGGTATTTCTGGAAAAATATCTCGATGAAAATCTAAACACTGTCCTCGGATTGAGGCTCGCAGAGAAATATATTTCTTCGGATAACCTCGAAGGCGCGCATCTGATATTAACAGAATTTCTCGAATCGCACCCTAATAATGCGACAGCGATGTTTTTGATGGGAGAGATAGCCTTTAAAGAGGGGAATAACGACAAGGCTAAAAGTCATTACGAAGATACAATTCAGATCGATCCGACATTTGTAGCATCGTATCATCGCCTTGTAACCATTAGTAATGATGATGGAAATGAAGCCGAAGTAACAGAGATTTACCGCCTATTAAATCTTGTGAATCCAATGGATAAGAAAGCTGCCGAAGAACTTGAGGGCAAAGAAAAGGCAGATGCTTCCAAAACGAAGGTTGCAGAGCGAATACAAAATAAATTCCAACTTTCTTCGGCAGGCGAACCGTCTGTATCATCCGACACTGATGATGAAGACGAAGAAACAGCAGAAGACGCGGACAGCTTGGCGGATGAGCTATCCTCTAAACTTGATATTGAGGAGAGCGTGAATTTGGATAAACCGCTCGATGAAGAAGAAGATGAAACTGAGCTGATTGAGGAGGATATAGAGACAGAAGTTTCCGATTCGAGCGAGGAAGATAAAGAATCAGAAGAAGAAGTTACAAGCGAAGATGAACCTGAATCTACGGAGGTTGACGCATTCGGTACTCCCGCTGGAGATGATGAAGTTAAAACCGAAACTCCGGAAGAGGAGAGTGAGGAATCCACAGAGGAGGAAGAGAAACCGGAAGAAGATGCTCCAAGCGAAGATGAACCTGAGTCTACCGAAGTTGACGCATTCGGCGTTCCCGCCGGAGATGATGAAGTCGAAACCGAAACTCCGGAAGAGGAGGGTGAGGAATCCACAGAGGAGGAAGAGAAACCGGAAGAAGATGTTCCGGGCGAAGATGAACCTGAGTCTACAGAAGTGGATGCCTTCGGTGCTCCCGCCGGAGATGATGAAGTTGAAACCGAAACTCCGGAAGAGGAGAGTGTCGAAGCCGTAGAGGAAGAAGAAAGTTCCATAGATGTTGAAAAGCCTTACGAAGAAGATACGTTAGTCGCTGAGGAATCTGATAAAATTTCCGAGGGAATAACCCGGAAAATGAATCTGCTAATGACGAATGACGAAATTACGATAGAAGAATCTTCAACTGAAGAAAACGATAGTGAGGAAAGTGATGAGGAAACAGCATCGAAAGAATCATCTGATAAAAATGATGAGGAAGCCGATTCGGAAATAAGTACAGGATCGGATGAAGAAGAATCGTCGGATAGCGACGATTCTTCTGAGGAAGTAACACCGGAGAAAAAAATCGATGAAACCGAATCTAAAAGTTCAACTGAATCTGCAGATGAAAATGATACCGAATTAGAGGAAACAGTGGTTGATAAAGAGAATCGCGAATTTGAAATGCCGCCTTTTTCTAAAGAGACATTGGCAGATGTGACGGTGAGTGATGAAGATGAGGTCAAAACTGAAGAGGATGCGGAACCCGGTGAGGAAAAGACAGAAGAGGACAGCGATGAAAATCTTGAAGGAGGTGTAGAGTCTCTCAACATTCCGTTAGAATCTACAGTTGATGCTGTATCTACCGACGACGATGTTGTCGCAGAAGAAAAGGATTCAGATGAAAAAACTGGTGATACTGATTCCGGCACAGAGGAAAAAAATATTCTAAGCGATTCAATTGAAAAAACTGACAAAGAAGAGACCGAAACGCCCTCCGATTATGAATCATGGGTTGAAAAAGATGCAACTCCTGATTCCATGACAACGGGATTGGGTGATTCAGATGAAAGTAATAAGAGCACATTCGAGGGATTGTTATCAGAAACCGAATACTCGGGTGAGTTAGATACGATGGAGTTACCGGAGGAATCGGATTCTGCATTAACAGTCGACGACGATCAGGATATTCAGGAAAAGATCGACGATATATACAGCCTCGCGCAAATAGATGATGATGAGGATGTTTCACCTCTTCAAGCATGGTTTCTCGACAGAAAAAATCTCCAAGAAAATGAGCAAAATGTGGAGAAAGTAGAAAAGGAAGAAAATATCGAGTCGATCACGGAACCGAAGTCTGTACCTTTCTCCGGGGAATCAGATGAGGAGACAGAAATTTTGCAGAATACGGAAGAAACCGAATCTGAGGAAAAGTGGGATAAATTTGTTGAGACGGCGGTAGAGAAAAAAGGAGAGGACGGTCCAAAAGATAGTGAGTCTGCGTCCACTGACATTGACAGTGAATTAAGAAATATATTTGATGAAGTTGAGACACCGAACGAGGATCAGGAAATTAGCGAAGCAGGCGCGGACGCGCCTGATATAACGGGAGGCGTCAAACTCAATAGCGATCTCGCAACTTTTACTCTCGCTGATATTTATATTAACCAATCACAATTCAACGAAGCGCTTTCGGTACTGGATCTTCTCGAACAAAAAGGTGAGAAGTTAGAAAGAGTTGCGTCAATGCGGGATGAGATCAAGGTAAAGATAGAAGCGAGGAACAAATAGAAGAACTGATCGCAAAACGAAAAGAACAGATAATAGAAAATCTCCATCAATTTGATGTAGACTCGATTTACTTAACAAATAACAATAATATCAGATATGCCACCGGCTTCAGCGGATCGGCAGGCAATGCAATTCTATCATCGGATGTTTCTTACTTTATGACAGACTTTCGCTATCAGGAGCAGATAAAAAGTGAGGTGAAAGGGTATAAGCATATTATCGACAAAGACATGCTCAAATGTCTTAAATCAATGGAGATGTTATCTGATCAGGGAAGAATCGGGTTCGAGGCTGATCATCTTTCTGTTTCCGAATTGACGGTGCTTGAAAAGAATTTTCCTAAGGTTGAATGGGTCAGCACAAATCTTGTAGTAGAGCGCGCAGCTGCCATAAAAGATGAGAAGGAAATTGAAAATGTGTCGGCGGCGTGCAAAATCATCGACGATATATTTCAACATATCATCAAATTGATCAAACCGGGAATGACAGAAAACGAAATATCCGCCGAGATAACCTATCAATCAAAATTGAAGGGTTCTGAAAAAGATCCATTTGTACCGATAATCGCAAGCGGGTGGCGTTCCGCTTTACCGCATGGGATCTCTTCATCAAAATCGATAGAGAGCGGAGACCTTATAGTGCTTGACTTCGGGGCTACCGTAAACGGCTATGCAGGAGATATGACCCGCACTGTGGTGGTAGGAGAGCCAAATGAAAAACAGCGGGAGATATATAACGCTGTGCTTGGCGCTCAGGAAGCGGCGATAGACGCCTCAACGAATGGGATCACCGGAGCGGAATTAGATGCTGTGGCGCGGGATCATATAAACGATCTTCAATTCGGTGAATATTTCGGTCATGCGCTGGGTCATGGTCTGGGTCTGAACGTTCATACATGGCCTCGTGTGTCTGAGGCGAATAAAGAACAACTTCTTGCGGGGATGATAGTTACTATTGAGCCGGGAATATATATACCGGGTTTCGGCGGTGTACGGATCGAAGATAATATTTTACTTACCGGTGAGAAATGTATTAATCTTACAGGCTCTGCCAAGGAGTTCATCTCAGTAGGCTGATGGAGCTCTCTGTTGTAATAATTACATACAATTCTGCTCAATACATATCCGAATGTCTTCGCAATTTATTACGGGAAATCGGCGACAGAAAAGCTGAGATAATTTTTATCGATAATAAATCCGGGGACAACAGTCTGGAACTTCTAACGGAATTTTCCAGCTCGGAACTTCCTGAAAACATCTCTGTAAGTATAAAAGCCAACGATATGAACATAGGATATGCACCTGCGAATAATCAGGGAATGAGAACGAGTTCGGGTGAGTATCTTCTGCTGCTTAATCCTGACGTAAACATCCGTCAAAACAGTTTAAAAGTTATGTTTGATACCTTGAACGAGGATTCCTCCATCGGTATGGTTGCCCCCCAATTTCTCTTTCCGGACAGTACGATACAGCGGTCTTGCAGAAGATTCCCGAAATATTCAAGCGTGATATATGAGGCATTTGGTCTGACAAGGATTTTTAGCGGCAGCAAAACCTTTAACGCATGGAAGATGGGTGATTTTGACCATTCATCGCGGAGGGAAGTAGATCAGCCGATGAGCGCATGTGTACTTCTGAAAAGAGAACTGTTAAATCAAGTCGGATTAATGGACGAGCAATTCGTAATGTTCTTTAACGATGTCGATTGGTGTAAGAGGATAAAAGATGCGGGTTGGAAGATCGTATTTAACCCTGAGGCGGCTGTCGAGCACGTGTTAGGCGGAAGTGTAAATAAAGTGCGCTCAAGAATGATCCTACGGTCGCACGCGGGATTTTATCTGTATTTTCAAAAACATTTTCGTAAACCATCAGAAAGGGTGATCAATCAGTTGATGGGGCTTATACTTTTCATTACGGCACTACCGAGGATTGTTTTAGCTAAAATTCTCACTCTGTTCAGGGTCGATTAAAATTGGGGAATGAACAATCTACTAAAGATGCTGTAAGTGATATAATTTCCCAATGGATCAGTGATCCGAAAAACAATGAACTGATCACTGTTCGAAAGACTATTCCGGCCAATGAGGCTAAATATGCCGCCGCTCCCGATGGACTAAGCGCTGAGATCATTGAAGCACTTAATGAGAGGGGGATAGAAAAACTATATTCGCATCAGGTGGAATCGATAAATCATACTCTTGCCGGTAAGAACGTGGTTATCGTCACGCCAACCGCTTCGGGCAAAACAGAGTGTTATAATCTGCCTGTCCTGAATGAAATAATCAGCGGAAATGCAAGCGCTTTATATCTATTCCCAACCAAAGCCTTGGCTCAGGATCAGCTGGCGGAACTTGAACGCTGGCAGCTGTCACTTGAGAAAAACATTGAAGCTTATGCTTACGATGGTGATACCTCGGCGGATAAAAGAAGGTCGATTCGTAAGCGGGTAAATATTTTAATTACAAATCCTGATATGCTTCATATCGGAATTCTTCCTCATCATACGCGTTGGGCGTCTTATTTTTCCAGATTGAAATATATAGTGATCGATGAAATGCACGTTTATCGGGGTGTCTTCGGAAGTCATTTTGCAAATCTCTTACGACGATTAAAACGGATATCTGATTTTTACGGTTCGTCACCGCAGTTTATCTGTTCATCCGCGACTATTGCCAATCCGGTAGAATTGGCATCGGAGCTCATCGGAGATAGAGTGGAACTTGTAAATGAGAGTGGAGCTCCGACACATGAAAAGGAGGTGATATTCCTAAATCCACCGCTGATTAATTCCGAGCTTGGGTTGAGAGCGAATTATTTACGGGTTGCGCGGACTATAGCGCGGTTTTTTCTGCAAAATATGATCCAAACTTTGGTATTCGCAACGAGCAGAATGAATGTAGAGATCATATTAAAATATTTACGGGAGGATTTCAGAGGCTTAGATAAACCGGATGATTTTGTGAAAGGATATAGAGGAGGATATCTTCCTAATGTCAGAAGAACGATTGAAAAGGGATTGCGTGACGGGTCTATTACCGGAGTTATCGCGACGAACGCACTTGAACTCGGTATCGATATAGGCGGATTGGATGCTTGTATCTTAGCAGGCTACCCTGGTTCTGTGGCAAGCACCTGGCAGCAAGTAGGAAGAGTCGGCAGGAGGGGAGCCGGCTCCGTTGCCATCCTCGTGGCAAAAAGCCGACCTATCGATCAGTTCATAGTTAATTTTTCCGACTATTTTTTCGGCAGGTCTCCGGAGCATGGCTTGATAAATCCCGACAATCTACATATACTCGTCGATCATCTTATTAGCGCTGCGTTCGAGCTGCCGATAAATTCGGACGAAAAATTCGGTAATGAGAACCTCGGAGAGATTCTTGAGTATCTCGAAGAAAAAGGCGTGCTTCACCGGTCCGGAAACAATTATCATTACGTGCAGGATAAATACCCTGCAGAAAATATAAGTCTCAGAAATATCGGCTCTCATAATATTTTAGTGATCGACACTTCCGATGGAAATAAAGTAATAGCTGAGGTTGATTACGACGCAGCCTTCAGAACTGTCCATAAGAATGCCATATATTTGCTTGAAGGGAGCAAGTACATTGTAAACAAACTCGATCTGGATAAAGGTAAAGCCTTTGTAAGTCAAGACGATTCAGATTATTTTACCGTGGCGAGAACGAATTCTGAGGTGAAAGTATTGGCAAGTTTTGATATTGCCATGTACGGGCCATCTCCGGTGGAGCATGGAGAGATAGAACTATCGACGGAAACTGTCGGGTTTAAGAAGATAAAGTTTTATACGGGTGAGAACTTGGGAGAGGAAGAATTAGACCTTCCGGAAAGGACGATACAGACTACAGGTTACTGGTTTGTGATTAAGCAAGAGATAACAGATTCTCTTGATTTCACACGAGCGGAGTTGATAGACGGAATAATGGGTATAGCAAATGTAACTCACAATATAGCGTCTTTAGTGTTGATGTGCGACAGCAAGGACATAGGCGTGAGTGTTGGAGACAGGTCATGCGAATGGTTTGTTAAAAGAGGAGCGGGGGAATTTCGCGTCAGCGGTAAAGGAGAAGATAACAAAGCATTGAAATTAGATTCGATCGCAGTTTTCGAACCGGCGATCTATATTTATGACAATTATCCCGGAGGTATAGGGTTCAGTCCTGTTCTGTTCAAGGAACATAGCGGGCTTTTGACAAAATCAAAGCGTCATATAGAAAAGTGTTCTTGTGTTGACGGATGTCCATCTTGTGTGGGTCCGGCTGAGGAGATAGGTATCAGAGGAAAAGAGGCTTCCTTGGTATTGCTGAACGCCTTAATTTCGGTATGATACGCAAACAGTTGTGTAATATGGAGTGATTTGATGGAATATATATGTGGAAATTGTGAAGCTGACATAAAGGAGATTGAATCGGGGATCTGCCCGCATTGTAATACTTCATTTGAGTTACCTCTCGAACCGATTCCGTGGGAACAAAAATCTACCTTGGGTCTTGTCGGCGCTTTCATCGGAACATTGATCCTGACGTTCACAAAGCCTAAGGAATTTTTCAAGAGAGTTCCAACAACTGGCGGATTCTCCACACCGATGATATATGCCTTGATAAGCGGACTGTTGGGCACTTGGTTCAATCTTGCCTGGCAGATGCTTTTTGTATATATAGGAATTATTGAACCTGATGCTCAGTCTGCTGATTCATCAATGGGGTTCAACATATTGATAACAGTAATGTCTCCACTGATAATACCCATTGGTTTAGTTGTAGGTACAGGCATAATACAGGTTGCGCTGACGATCTTAGGAGTGCAAAAAATCAATTACGAAACAACGTTCAGAGTAATTTGTTATAGCAGTGGAGCGGCAATTCTCGGAATAATACCTCTGATAGGCAGCATGATAGGCGCCTTCGTGACAATTGCTTTGGAAGCCGTGGGGTTACGCGAGGTATACGATATAAGCCTCCGTAAAGCAATCGCAGCCCTTATTCTTCCCATCTTATTTTTATTCATGATTCTTATGATGGTTTCGCTGATCTCTTCCGGTTGACAAGCGGAAAACAATTTGATGGATATACGTGACAGGTTAGATTTAAAGTTTAAACAACGAAAAATAAATTCGTCAAAAGTTGATGCCGGATCTTCTTCAGAGAATATTCAAAGGTCGCGATCAAATAACGATATCTCCAAATATGTTACCGGAACATATATACCGACCAAAGAGGGCGATATATTCGTAGCGAGGCACAGTTACGACCTTGATTATCTTCACGGAAATTTTCAACTGTCGATCCTTGAGAATATCGAGGGGAAGGATTTACGAGTTCTGAGTAGCAGAGAACAGAAGATAAATTTTGATTTGAGGAAAACTCTGTTTCTGGATACGGAGACAACCGGTTTGGCGGGCGGTACGGGAACTTCGGCGTTCCTGATAGGAATCGGGTTTTTTTATGAGAACAAATATATCGTGGAACAGTATTTCATGCGCGACTATAACGAAGAAGCCTCTATGCTGCAATTGATAGCTGAGAAAGCCGTAGATTACGACTTGATCGTCACGTTTAACGGCAGGTCATTTGACCTTCCGCTGCTTGAAACAAGGATGATCCTGAACCGTATCGAGCCTGTTTTCAATCGATTGCATGATGTGGATCTACTTCATCCGGCTCGAAGAATTTGGGGGCTGAGTCTCGAAAACTGCAGACTTGGCACACTCGAAGAGGAAGTGCTCGGCTTTGAGAGAACGGAGGATGATCTTCCAAGCTCATTGATCCCCGGTATCTATTTTGATTATCTGAGATTCGGCGATGCGGACCCTCTTTATAAAGTATTTTACCACAATGAGAAAGATGTCGTGTCGATGGTGAGCTTACTGTTCAAAGAGTATAGTTATTTTAATGATCCACTGAACGAACGAACCATAACTCCGCTGGATTTGTATAGTATGGGAAGGTACTACGAACGGATGCGCGATTATACGATGGCTCAGGCGTGCATGGAGAAAGCTTCGCCGAATTTAAGCGACAGTTATCGTAGAGATTCCCTCATAAGGCTATCTATGATCCATAAAAGGGAGAAGCGTTGGGCGGATGCTGTCGGAATTTGGAAAGATTACGTATCGATTGAAAAGATCTTCAGCCTGTCACCTTATATAGAGCTCGCAAAGTATTATGAGCACAAGGAGAAAAATTTTGAAACAGCGCTACGCTATTCAAATGAAGCGCTAAGCAAGATCTCTAATCGGCGTGAGAATGACTTTGGCGCTTTACGGCACAGGATCTTTAGGTTGGAAAATAAGCTTAGTAAGATCAAAGAAAAAGAGTGAGGGGCATCTATTCGTTCTTCCCGAAATTGCGGTACAATTCGGATTCGTTTAGAAGAGCTTATCGAAGAGGAGAGTTAAACATATCCGACAGTTTTAATTTTGCCGAATTTAACTGCTGAAAGTTTTTTAAACTCTTCCCGCATCACATCATCATTCTTAATGACTTCCCATTGGGACTGAGTGATCAAATATTTGCCATTTATGGGAGCGCAACCGAACCTGCATTCATCAGGATGAGGACAAACGACTAAATAAGAAACATTGTGTCGCGTATCAGCTACAGGCACCATCTGAACTCCATCGATATTGATGATTAATTTGCATTGAACAGTTCACATTCGGAATAGTAACTTAAACACAGCAAAAAATCAACTTCCAATAAGTATAGAACCGAGAAAAATTTAAGAATTCATTCAGCGACCGCTAACCTTGACTTCTCGACTTGGCGAGAATATCTTATTGACGCATCACTTTTATAAACTATCTGGAGGCCAGGGTGGACAATTATATTATAGTTCTTGTATGGGTAATGATTATTACATCTTTGGGAATTTATTGGCACACTATGAAGATCAATAAAAATGTTCAGAAAATAGTAGAACTTCTTTCCTCGAAGGAAAATAGCGGGAGTTAATATTTCTTACGCTGTGCCGAAATTCATAATTAAATTATACGGAGTTTAATGGATCGTAAAATAGATTTACTGCTAAATACTCATACTGAGTTGCAGGATCAGGTGAGATTCGGAGATAGCAAGGCAACAGCGATTATTACATTTAAACTTGTAATGTTAGCATTTCTTCGAACACAGGTCGGAGACATAAACGATGCCTATCATGACGGGGATATGCTTGTAATATCATTGTTTTCTCTATTCATGATAACTTTCATGGTTTCAACGATTTACATATTGAAAGTTATCGTTCCTCGGGTAATGCATAATACAAACAAGAGATCAAGTATCTTTTTTTCTGAAATTGCTGACTTAAGCCAGGATGAGTACATTAAGTATGTTGGAGAACAGTCATCTGAAGAGTTAGCAATTGATTATGCCACTCAGATTCATACGCTGTCGAAGATCATGGTCGTCAAATATGCCAACATCCAAAAAAGTATATTTTATTTTGGTATGTCAAATATCTGCTTCTGGATTGCGATACTGAGAGCAAGCTTGATTTGATTTACCAATCTATAATCTTTCTGTCCTTATAGAATTTTCCGGACGGCTCATCTTCAGGTCTCGATGAAAGCCACACAGCCGTATCGGCGCCTTCCTCAGGAGTCGAACCGGCGCCCGGTCCACCCATGTCTGTCTTAACCCATCCGGGATCTACGCAATTTACCTGTATGTCGTAACCCGATGTTTCAGCAGCGAATATCTTGGTAACAGCATTAAGCGCTGTTTTAGAGATTCTATAAGCGAAATTTCCGCCTCCC
>SORT01000012.1 GCA_004402895.1 Fidelibacterota bacterium MT.SAG.3
CAGCCGACCCTTGTGAGCCGATATAGAATCCCGCGATGGTCGTCAATAAAACAAGCAGTAACAGTTTCGGCTTGGAAAGTTCTATAAAATCAATGAGAATCTTTTTCATGCGGTTAGTGCCTCAGTAGAGCCAGTGGTAGATCGAATTATGCCGAGTGTCAGTACAACCGAAGATGCGAACAGCAACGCTCCGGAGAGCACATGAACGAGCGTCATACCGACAACCATTGGAGGGGCTTGTAGCCTGTCAGGCGAAAAAAGCTTTACCATAAATGCTCCCATACCTGTGAACAGTTGAAAAATGATCAATGCTCCTAACAGTATAGAAACCTTCTTAAGAAAGCCTATCTCGCCGATTTTTTTACTTACGGAATCCGTCAAAAGGAACAATAGAACGGTGACCACGAATGCGAACAAAAGGTGGAGCCACAGCAGTTCTGCTGT
Source organism: Fidelibacterota bacterium MT.SAG.3 (assembly GCA_004402895.1). Lineage (GTDB taxonomy): Bacteria > Fidelibacterota > SORT01 > SORT01 > SORT01 > SORT01. The sequence continues at coordinate 445 of SORT01000012.1, forward strand.
ATGCCGATAAATGGCGCCAAGAATCAACTGTATATAAATTGCGATTGAAGTATAGATTGACAATTTTCGCAAAGCGGTATGATCCACTTTAGGGGTGTCAAGACCGGAATTCCTCCAAAAGTCACTGAGAAACAGGGCAATACTGACGATCAAGGCGAAAAAAAGATGAGCAAACGCTCCGTGAGCAACCGCATAAAAAGTACTTATTTCAATAACGCGCAATCCACCCATAATTCCCTGAAAAATAACTGAGATCAAAGCGATCACCGAAAGCCATTTAAGCCATCTTCGTTCTTCTTTCCACCAGATAAGAGACGTTAAGCCAATAGTAAGAAATCCGACGAGAGAGCCCATTAATCGATGGCTGTGCTCATAAAATATTCCACCCACCATTTTCGAAAACGGGAAAGTGAACATATTTTCACCGAAAGTAGTTGGCCAATCCGGAACTGCCATTCCTACGCCCTTACTTGAAACTAAACCTCCAATAACCAAAAGGATGAAGGTAGCGCCAACAGTCATGAACGCGAATCTACTAAGCAAGTTGTTACTTTTTATTTGGGCAGCTTCCATGATTTATTATATTAAAAGCACTCCATTGTCAACGTTTGATGTCTTGGGGCAGCCAATCTTCTTCTCTGTCCGGGACGCCGTATTCGTAAGGACCGCCATAAACAACCGGAGGTGTAAGAAAGTTACCGTGCGGCGGTGGAGTCGGCGCTACCCATTCGAGAGTGTTTGCCTCCCATGGATTGTCGACAGACTTTTTACCCTTGAACATACTGTAGAAGAAATTAAAGAAGAATATTATCTGAGCCAGACCAAGCATGAATGCGGATACGGTGATAAATTCATTTATCCACTGCATATCTTGCAAATATTCATATTGCATCGGATTTGCTATTCTTCTCATGTGACCCCCTATACCGAGAATGTGCATCGGGAAGAATGTAGCATTGAAGAAGACAAATGTCATCCAAAAATGTACCCTTCCGAGAGTCATGTTCATTCCCCTTCCGAACATCTTCGGGAACCAGTAGTATATACCTCCGAAGAGAGCGAACATGCTTCCGCCAAAGACCACGTAATGGATATGTGCTACAATGTAGTAAGTATCATGAATGAATATGTCAACCGGTGTAGACGCCATAAATATGCCACTTAGTCCGCCTATAACGAACATAGAAACGAAAGCAAGAGTATTAAGCATCGGGACGGTAAATTTAATATTCGCGCCTTTCAATGTGCCGAGCCAGTTGAAAGTTTTTATTGCCGAAGGAACTGCTATAGCCATAGTTGAAAACATAAAGGTCATTCCAAGCGCAGGATTCATCCCACTTTGGAACATATGATGTCCCCAGACTATGAAGCCGAGAACCGCAATGGAGATCATTGCATAAACCATAGCCTTGTATCCGAAAATAGGTTTCCTTGCAAAGGTAGATAACAGATCGGATGCGATTCCCATTCCGGGGAGAATGAGAACATAAACTTCAGGATGACCGAAGAACCAGAACAGATGCTGCCAAAGAATTGGATCACCGCCACCTGAGGCACTGAAGAAACTTGTTCCCCATAATCTGTCAAATAATAACATTGAGAGAGCGGATGCAAGTACCGGTATGGCGAGAAGAAGTAAGATCGCAACTATGAACAAAGACCAAACAGTAAGCGGCATCCTGAAAAATGTCATCCCTTTGGCACGCATGTTGACAATAGTTGTAATGTAATTCACGGCACCCATCATCGAGGAAATACCCATTATCATGAGGCTGATTATCCAAAGATTTTGACCCCAATCTACACCTGAGAACTCTACCGAGGAGGAAAGAGGGGGATATCCCGTCCATCCGGCTGCTGCATGACCTCCGGGCACAAAAAACCCCCATAACATCACTATAGAGCCTATAAATGCTACCCAAAATGAAAGCATATTAAGAAAGGGGAAAGCCATGTCCTTGGTACCTATCATCAGAGGAATAAGAAAATTACCGAAGCATCCGACTAAAATCGGCATTATGGCAAAAAAGATCATAATCGTCGCGTGCATAGTAAAAAGAGAATTGTAAAATTCAGGACCGATCACGCCGCCTGGAATAGTCATTGTCAACCAGTTTTCAGTTTCATCCTCAAACCAACCATCCCACATTTCATCTACCACGCCATCGACTTCTCCCGTTTCCATGTATTGATCAGAAAGTCCGATAATGGGAAGTGGTTCATCAGGGTAACCGAGCTGCCAGCGAATCAGCATGGCGAGTAGCCCGCCTAAAATCAGCATACTGATGCCAAGTAAAAGGTATTGTTTAGCGATCATCTTGTGGTCATAGGAAAATATATATTTTGACCAAATAGATTGTTTGTGGTGCTCCTCGTGATTGATTTCAGTGATATTTTCTTCTGTCATATTTGACTATCCTTTTATATAAATATTCAGAGGTAGATTGAAAAAGTTATTAAGACTCAGGCCAATTTTCATTTATCCACGCTTCGTAATCCTCAGGAGAATGAACATATAAATGACCAAGCATTCCTGAATGTCCAAACCCGCAAAGTTCTGCGCAAGGAATCTCATATCGTCCGGTTTTCATGGCTTCAAACCATACTATAATTTCACGTCCCGGCAAGGCATCTTGTTTCAATCGGAGATTTGGGATAAAGAAACTGTGTATAACATCATCAGAACGTAGTCTGATATGAACAACCTTGTCTACCGGTACGTTCAGAACGTTTTCAATTTCGAGGTCGTCGATCGTTCCGAAAACATTGTCGGGACCGGGATAGAGCATCCTCCAGTTAAACTGTTCCGCAGTTACCTGAACAATTATATCCGGTTCGGGCAAATCGATTTTTATCTCTTTCCAGGCAGGTGCGCTTATTACAGCAAGCGCGAGTACTCCGATAGTGGTCGCACTCGTCCAAATGATCTCTAATTTATTATTTCCATGAGAATATTCAGATTTTCGCCCCTCTTTGAAACGGTATTTGATCATAAAAAATATCATGAATCCTGCAACAAATAAGAAAATGACATTGGTTATGTAATAAATAAGATAAAAGAGAAAGTCTATTTTCACACCATATGTGGATATGTTTTCAGGCAGCCAATCAAGCATATAAAATCCTTTTCTTTTAGTTCAACTCTTCTCCCATTCTTAGAGAATACTCTTTTAACAAGAGAGTTATAGTATTAAAATACTACTGGATAGTCAATATAAATATCAGAGTAAATAATAAAAATCGCTTATAATTTGTTTAAAGTTGTTATTCATTTTTGTATGAGGGGTTCGATTGGAATTTACATCAGGAACACCGAGCATGAAGTCTAACTAAGTAAATAAATATCTATTAATTGGAAGATCCTCCGTCAACTAAATTTTCTTACTTCAGCAGAATCACAAAAGAAAATTCAGGAAGCAGCTCCCTTCCCGGATATAGAGTAATTTTGAAAATATCATCTAATATCGGAGTGACCTTCAGGATTCCGTTCTCGCAGAAAAATAAAACGCTCGTGCTGTCTGATTCGTGAGATAGATAATCACCAAGATTCCCTCCCTTCAGAGGAGAAAAGGAAAATAGAAGAATCAGTATAAATCTCAGGAAAACAATATATTTCATGTAGCTAAAATCCTGTTGTTATGAAAGCCTGTTTTACAAAATGGACATCTAATGTTAGAAAAAATTGGGTCGGATGTCAAGTTGGATTATATCGCGGGTTTATTATAACTTGACTTTTGAGACGTAACGATTCTAATTTCAGCCTCGTAAAATAGGGCGCCTTAGCTCAGTCGGTAGAGCAGTGGACTGAAAATCCATGTGTCCCCAGTTCGATTCTGGGAGGCGCCACACCCCAAAGCATTGATACATAAGGACTTCCTGAGATTTAGGAAGCCCTTGTCAACTATACATAATATCTTCCCAAAAGACATTATTGAGCTTTTGGGACACCGGTTTGGTCAATATTTGGTCAACGGTATTTACAGAATGAAAGAACCTCCATGGACCTCACAAGGATTTTAAAATGTACTCCATTCCGTCGATACTTGATTGGTAGTTTTCATCTAGGAGATAAATGTAGTGTTGCTCAGTGACCTTTACCGAAGAGTGGCCGAGTAGTTTACTGATCGTAAATATGTCAGCGTATCCATCCTGAAGAAGCAAAGATCCAAAAGTCTTTCTTAACGTATGAAGAGTTGCATTCTTAATTTTGGCTTTCTTGTAATAATCACGCAATTTATGTGAGACATGATCCTGACCATATCTGAGGGGGAATTCATACCCTTTCTCTTGGTGATTGAATAGAATTTCTTTTACCGTAGCTGTCATTGGTATATAACGAGTTTTTCCACCTTTTCCATCAAATCTGATCCTGTTATTTCTAAAATTGACATTGTCCCACGTAAATTTTGGCTTAAGAAGCTCGGCTCGCCTTGCCCCGGTTGAGAGATAGACACGAATAATTTCTTCCATATCGAAATCATCAACAACAGATAGGAGTAACTTGATTTCGTCTTTAGTCAAAACTCGAATTCTTTCAGGTATTCCATCTGGAATTTTAATTTCAACAAATGGATTTTTCTCTATATAATTCCATCGCAGAGCTACATTGAAAGAAGCCTTTAGGTGTCTTAACTCGATACCGATTGTTGCTTTACTTAGCTTGGATCTCAACGAGAGGATATATTCATCAATTTTTTTTGATGTAACATTGGAAATACGAATGTTACCCACATATTTTAAGAGCCTATCAAGCGCATATTTTTCTCTCTTTACAGTTGAATATGACTTGTTACCCTCACTGAAAATAAGGTAGTCTGTGATAAATGCATCTAAGTTAGGACTTTCAGTTGGCGATTTTTCCAAACCTAATTTTATCTTTTCAACTTGGACTTCAATTTCCTTCCTCATCCTTTCGGCGGTTTTATAACCAACCGAGATTCTCTTACGTACCCGTTTACCCGTATGATCATAATAGTCAAGATCATATGTTTCCATTTCTTTGTTCAAAACCCTTCTAATTTTTGCCATACTCACTCCATGCGCTAAATATTCAATAATAAGTCCAAGATGTTCTTATCAGATTTCCGTTCCTTAATCATGGACTTTATCTGAGTTTCCGACAGCCTGATCCGGTTACCGACCTGATACACCTTGATCTCTTCACTTTTTATTATTCTTCGAAGAGTACGAATTGAGATATCGAGTATATCGGCTGAGGTCTTCAGGCTGTAAAAACTTTCCATTATACATCTACTGGATTTTTTAACTTTTTTTCTTGCAGGAGTCAGTTTCAATCCTTTCTTTCCTGTTATAATTTGATTTTTGTCCCTAAAATCGTTTCTAAGGCGACCGCGATATTTTGCTTCAAGCAACAACCAGTGACATCGTTCTTCAGCTGAAAGCAAGTGTTTGACCTGTTTTTAGCCATTACTTAAATAGTCCGTAAGCCATCGTATCTATCGCAATCTTCGATTCGGCATACATTACCATTACCCACAATTTGAGCATCGACTACAGGTGACTTGAAGATGCACATGTTTACATGGACTCACTATGCTTCAAGGTGATTCACCATTCATCGTCTGCTGAACCCTTGCGTCAAACCACTCCACCAAATGAGCTTCCGAGTAATAAAAATGTCCTCCGATTTCAGCGAACGGGATCTCTCCCCGCTTCCTCATCCGTGCAATAGTGGCTTTTGCTATTCCAAAAAGACCTGCGATTTTAGATTCTGGAAATATCTGTGATAATGTTTCTGTTCTCTTCATGCTACTCTCCTAGTGTTATCATTATTAAGGTATTGCAGATATTCGAAATTCGATTAGTATCGAAAGTGTCAGGTGAATGTATCTTTAGGACATCAATTTTATAATTTTGAACATTCTCTTCCTGTGGCAGAGGTAAGCTCACTATTTTCATTTGTTTTGCAATCAAATATAGTTGAGATTCCAAAGCGCCCATGAGAATATAGTAGGGTACAAGGGAGTATGATGATCCTTGCAATATTTCACGCTTACGCTTTTGATAGACGAATGTTTGTATTACTTCTGTGATCGCTAGAGCCACTCTTTTCGCGTCTTTCTCAGTTCCAAATCCGACTTGCATAACTAGAATTATTCCTGTCTCCCGAAGCATTAATTTTAGCTCCGCTGGTATTCTTCGCACTTTATCCTCACTTTTTGTCATTAGATTTTTTATTCGATTTCGCCAAATCTGGTACGGGATAGTTGAGGCGGTAACCATTAGCCTTTCTGCTGTTCAGCCCTCGCTTTCCTCTTTCCACCAAAGAAATTAAATTTTCATTTTCCAGTAAATGGATAGCTCTGCGAATTTGAACCGGCGAAAGAATCGTAAATTCTCGGGTAGAATTGAGAATCTGTGTTGCAATTGACTGCAGGCCGATATATATGACTGAGAACTGTTTTTTGTGATTCGCGCCTCTAATTTTACGATAAACTTCATCGGCCAAACGTCCGTTCGAATATTTCTGCTGTAAAAAACGAGCCCAGCCTTTGGTATCATACTCAACGGGATCATACAGAAAGTTGTTTGATGAGTTAATTCTTTGAAAGTGACTAAAATATTCGCATGTTCTTTCATGTCGAAAACAATAACTATTCTGAACCAAAAAGCCTTCATCACCACACCCGTAATCTCCTTTGAAATGATCAAAAATCCAATCAACCAGACAGATCAGGTGCCTATCAGCTTCCCTCGGGGGCATTGCTGGAGAACATCGCGCATTCCAAGCCCTTATCGATTGTTTAACATCCGATCTTTCATGGCCTAACCGTTTGAATTCGGAGATTATGAGCATCGCAATTTCTTTATTTCTACTATGATGCCATCCTCCACCAAGAGGCTCTTCATGTAAACCAAAATCAAAATATTGCTTGATACATGGTTTCATAAAATTCGGATGACATGCAAGCCCAAGGATTACAATAAAATCGATTTGCAACAAAAGATTTATTGCATTCAAACTTTGAATTTGTATATTAATAGTTAGGCAGTCTTGCATCTCGCTAGGTGTTTTGGTTGTCTCAATGGCCCCCAGTTGCAATGGGGGCCATATTTTATTTTATTTTAACTTTTATCATATCTGATAATTAACGATCTCCGATCTCTTATCTAAATAATTCAATCACTTTTTGAATATTTTACTGTTCATTTTTGACTTCAACAGTAGCCCTCCAATAACCGCCGGCCCTATCTTAACTGCCCTTTGCCGCTTAAATTTACGCTGCAAAAGCCCCAATTCTTTTTTTGTAGAACTTCGTTCCTTCATTCGTTCTGCCCTCTCTAAATCAATAATCCTGAGCGTATCGATCAGCGGGAGTCCGGCATAGCGAATCGCACCCAATTTTTCCCACTCCTTTGAGATTTTTTCCAATTGAGATTTTAAGTTCGGCGGTGCTGTCTCTACATCTACATTTTCCAAGGATTTCTCAAGATAGAAGGCTAATGATTTTAGGGCTAGCTCTCGAAATGTGATTTCTTCGAAACTTGCCCATAATTTATAAAATAAATAAAGTTGTTTGGGTAAGTCGACGGAGGCTCGAGAGATTTCTATTGATTCCATATGATTGTACGTTTTAATCTTTCCCAAATCTAGTCTCCTTAAATAGGGTCTTAAATATATCTAGAATATAATGTGGGAAATAATGTGTGTCAAGGTGTTTCTTGTAATAACTTTTTCAGATAGATCTGCATTATCACGGAATATTTTTAAGGTCGCGAAATCTCTCATTAATCTAATTAAAATTGATTTCACATGATAGACTATCAGGCTACGAAAAGTAAAAAGGAGTTCATTACCGGCTAGTAAACCATTGGCATTTCTGTCCAATGGCCTTATTGGGGGACCTTATTGGTTATATAAGATGTCTTATGTATCCAAATAAGGTATAAAGTGGACTGCGGCCTTCTAAGCCGTAGGTTTCGTGTTCAAGTCACGACGGGCGTACTACTTAAAGTCTTGATACATAAGCGTTTCAAGAGATATTTTAATCTTTCTCCAACTATACATAATATCGCAATATGGACTAAATGGGACCCTGTGGGACAGATTTACGGCACTAAATGGGCACTACTTTTTGGCAAACCAGTGCCGTTTTTTGCCAAATATGGGATCGAAGTTGGCAGAAGTCGAGATTTTTGTTATTATGCGTTTATTATTGAATTCTTATGGATTTCTTATCCAATTCAATAAGAATTCTAAAGAAATTCTTTAGTTAAACTACTGATATTTATGTTCTTGAATACAGATTAATGGGGGTGAGTGATTTTACAAATGTATAACATCGATATTACTACAACTTTTTGGAACAAGGTCAATTGAGCACTTGATCCATACGATTATGCCTTTTGTATTAAGCTTTTCAATTTGTTCAGAGAAAGAATTATTCCCCTCATTCTATGAGCCATACTGTGACAATTTGAGCAAAGTGGAATAAGATCAGTCAGTGGATCGATGGTAACTCCCCCCTGCTTTGTAATCGATCGCGTATGGTGAACTTCGATGTAATCTCGCGCGTATCCAACTCCGTATATCTCATTAAAATCAAAGCCACATGCTAAACAAATAGTTCCATGAATTTCGAGTGCTTTCGCTCTATTTTTTCTACTTCGTTCATAACGGATTTGAAGAACTATTTTACGGCGCCCCTCTTCATCGGGCGTAAAAGAAGTATCAAATATGCCGTGAGTATTGGATTCAGTCTCCAAAGAACTCTCTGCTTGGGCGACATATTTATCAACAGCAAACTTGAAAATACTAGGCTGATTGACATTTATTTGATAAAAGATGAGGAATACCTGCCCATGATAGATAAAATTTGAATGATGTCGTTCTCGATAGAATAGATGGATCTCATCATTCAAATCCTCAGATTTTAGTATTCGAGAATCTGATTGATGGCTAGTTTCACCTTCAATTGTTAAGATGCCGTCCTCAAAATCATCCTTATATTGTGTTAGATGTTCTTGTTTTTCTTTAGTGATAAATAAGATTATGAAATTAGTCTTTGATGGTGTAACTATTCCTCTTGCTATAGCCTGCCAGCCTGAGTAACCCCAAATTCTTGCAAGTTCAGGTCTAGTATAACTTTTCCCAACCTTTATTTCACTTAATTTAACCAAGGCAATACTCCTCTTACGATTTTTCTGATAGCATTATTTTACTATTTGTACTAAAATTTGAGAAATCTGAGGACCTTTCCAAGAGCTTCTTGAAGATTTTCGTTAATCTCGCATTCCCAAATAACTAAATACTTCCAACTTAAATCCTCCAGCTGAGCTTGAATTTTTTTATCTCGTATGATATTTTTCTTAAATTTTGATCTCCAGTACTTCCTATTTGACTTAGGAAAAGTTGATCTTTTACATCCGTGTCTATGCCAGAAGCATCCATGAATAAATATTGTCCTCTTTAATGAAACAAATACCAGATCTGGCTTTCCAGGTAACTTATCATAACTAACCCTGTAACGAAATCCTTTTTCAAACAGTGCTTTCCTTACTAATAATTCTGGAGTAGTGTCCTTCGACCTTATGAGACGCATGTTTCGACTGCGTTGAACAGGTGTCAGGTGATCAGTCATTCTACCTTTTCATGACGATACGTGGGATGACCTTTAAGTAAGGAGAATAACTCTTTTGCGATAGGTTTAATTCCAAGAGGAGGGACAGCATTTCCAATCTGTCTTCGAATCTCAGTCATAGACCCATGGAAGACAAAATCGTCAGGGAATCCAAACAGCCTTGCTCTTTCTCGATTAGTCAGGGATCTAGGCTCCCCATAATGATAACCCCAAGTGCCACCTCCGCCACTTGCGATAATTGTAGTAGATGGTTTCTCAGGATGTAGGCGTCGATATACATGTGATATCATTCCTTTGACATAAAGATCATTACTTTTTTCAATATTAGAAAAATTACCACCGGGGGGAATGAGTTCTAACATTTTAATAGTCTTTGGTTTTATATTTTGCCTTTCATTATTATGCTTGACGTTTTCAACTCCCTTGAGAGCTTCTCGTGCTCCTATGTAGGATGGGAGGCCAAACATTTCGGTAGTGGCCGGTGGAACATGAGTGCGTGTGGGAGGCGTGAACTTAATACCCATGTCATCGGCTAAACCGATTATAAGAACACGTTCGCGCAATTGTGGAACACCGTAGTCAGCGAAATTATAGACATTTGTAGATACGTTATATCCGCATTTTTTAAAATCATTCTTAATCTGTTTTATAGCTGTTCCATTGTTAGCTGATAATAATCCCTTTACATTTTCAGCTATGAAAGCAATAGGTTTTATCGTATTAACGATCTCTACAAAGTAGGTGTATAGATTTCCATTTGTTCCCTTCAAGCCCGGACGCTTCCAAATAACTGAAAAATCCTGGCATGGAAAACCACCTAATATTACATCTACATCTTTTCTCTCTGGTAAATCTGTAGAGAGATCGAGATCTTCTATCGGACATTCAACCAATTTTGTATTCTTGAAGTGATTTCGAAATGTCTCACAGGCCCATTTATCGTATTCGTTAGCCCATATTACTTTTCCACCTGCCCACTCCGCACCTAAATCCATTCCGCCACAGCCGGCAAACAAGCTTAGTATTCTAGGTTTTCGGCGTCCAATATAGTTAGTGAATTTCATATTCGAGATCTTTCCAATTTCTATTTAGTCCTCAACCGTAAAGAACGCTAAACCGTCAGGATAGCGAATATTAGGAATCCAAATCGGCGAACCTCTCCAACCTTGTTCTTCGTCTCCATTAAGCCTGTACATAAATAGGACAGTTTCTTCTGGGAAACTTTCGGAGAGCGTTCTATCCGTCGGTGATAACAGAGTCCCAGTTCCCTTGGTTATGTTTCTATCCGTTCGGACAAACAGCCTTCCCTCATCATTCTCATTTGATTTTAAAATTTCAACACACTTTTTAAATTCTATCAGTCTCTCTGTCTCGAGAGTTGATACACTCCCGAGTATATCCATGATTTCATCCAGTGTAACTTTATTGTCCCCATCTTCCACGCCCAATCGGTTATCAAGTAATTCGGTATTATCCCCATTTGCATCATAGAGAAAATAATTTACTCCCCCCGCTAACGATGTAATCGCACCAAGGTCCAAAACGTTGGGTCTAGTGGGACGCACTCCCCTAGGGGTTAGGACGCTGATTCCCTCCAAGCCCGCTCTCGATAACACATTGAATAAAGCGTCATTTGTTTTCGTGATCTCATTGAAAAGTCTAAAAAGCGACAAAGGAAGAAATACCCTACAAAATTCTTTTATTCTCTCGTAACCAAATAATCTTGAGTGTTGCCATACAGTATCAGCTTGAGGTGCTCTCGCCCGACGACAGTAATAAGTCACCTGCAAATATGGAAATGTGACACCTCTTCCCAGGCTATTACCTCCGATAATAATATTATATCCAGTTAAGTAATCCTCTCCTGCGTTTTCTGAGTTAATTATATAAGTATTTAGTGGCAAAATTTCACTCATGGAGTTCCAATAATCTTCAAAGTCCCCCTCAATCGTGAACTCACCGAAATCTTCTTCTGCTTTTGATTTGAGAATAGAATTTTCATCATTTAAAGCTTCAGCGACCTCTTTTAAGAAGAGAGTTATTTTGTTACTAGTGATGTTATGATCATCAATTCTAAAATTAGGATGGACTAGAAAATTACATGTAGGTATTCCCTCTTTTTTAAAATGGCAACAAACAAATAGGAAATACAATATTGCTCGTTGGAGACCTTCTGGAATTGTGTCATCGTTTCGAAGGAGTATATCTCTTTCGTTTTCTGACAATAAATTAACACATTTAAGATCATCCGAATAAAAATAACTGCCTCCTAAATACCCATTTCCGGGCTCAAATGTGTAAACAAATTCGGGTTTGATTCCCGAAGATGCTGTAAGGAGAAGAATTGCATAAGGTGTTGCGGTTACCTGCAAGTAAAGCGATGAAGGTGAGATCTGGCGTATGTTCCCAATTTGTTGATTTATCGTGCTAACGTCATCTAAGTTTACCTTTGTATTTAGGCTCGCCGCATCGCCTTCATCATCGAGAAGAAGAAGGGGTTGGTATCCGCTTGATTCGTTAGAGAGGAAATTTTGTCCCCATGTGCTTAAAACGCTATGATTTTTTTTTAAGACGATTAAAACAGGTTTTCGAAAATCCAGACTTTTAAAAAGCACATCATCTGATTCCCCACAAACCACTATCCCATCGAGGTACTCTTTAGCTCTATTAAGCGTTTGTTGCTGGAGTCGGACGTTATCTGTCGTTAAAATAATAAAGAACTTAAATTCAAAATCTGCTGCTGCTGCAATTATGCCAAGCATTTGAAGCGTTTTGCCTGATTGAACTTGGCCTATTATTAAACCAGTATTGTGGTTCTTATAATCAAAGGATTCAATATGATTTTTTTTAAAATTTGTAATGGCCGGAAGAATATTCGTTCCCAATCCAGCCTTTAATTCATCAAGATAATTTGTGTATCTCTCTAAGTATCCCATCTTATCTGACCATAAAATCCAATAGCCATACTCCTTCTGTTGTTGTTTTAATTAGTTCGATATTATCACGGCCGTAATCAGATAGTATCTTCTTTGTAATTTTATCACCCGTCTTTAATATACCCGCTCGTTCTAATCGACCTTTGATCCATGCACCAAGAACCGCCAAGTTATCTTTTGTTCTTAAATTTTTTGAGTAATCACCACTAGTTTTGCATTTGAACTGAAATCCATCATCAGTAACAACGATGAACTCGGATAATTGTGGGTAGCCTGATTTGGTAGTAATCTTCTTTCCCACAATAACTTCAATCTCATACCAAGACCTAGGTCTGATTAGACCAGTTTTAGTATTTTCGCGACCCTTTCCAAAATACACATTTAGATTGCTTTTGTCAGCGCACTTTAAGGGCAGCGTAAAAGAAGGCGTGGTTCTCGTTCTCCAAATCGCTTCGACTTTATTTCGTGGTAATCTTACGACATCTGGTAGATCTCCGAGTGGATTGTCAGTTTCAGGATCCACAAATGATGGCTCACGAAACTCTGAAAACAAAACAGCAGATCTGTCTCGGATTTGATCCTGAAGAATTGTAATATTTCTTAGCATCTCAGCTTCATTGACTAGAAGATCAACCTCGAAGATTCTCTTTCTAGCATCCGTTACTCCTGACAAATTTGAACTTCCAATTATACCGGCAAGCGGATTATTGTCTTTCCAAAAGGTATAAACCTTTCCGTGAAAGGGAAATGCCTTACTAATGAATATCTTATGGACATGACCTAAAGACTTGATACGTTCATCTAAGTTTTGTAAACCACTATATTGTGCACGTGTAAAACCCGTATATGCATGCATTCCAATAACAAGATCAAATCTCGGTAGTAGACTTAAATTTTCCTGAAAGAAAAGAGTGGATTCAACGCTTATGAAACCAGTTGTCAAATGAATATAGTCAGATTCTTTTGCGTATTCCTCAAATGCATCAAAAAACTCTCGATCGGGTTTATCGATAGGTCGAACATTAGAATATAACAATTCCATCAATATTGCTTCATTTGCATTGACACTTTAAGGTTTATGGATTCTCAATTAATCTAAATTACAATACTATTGCAAGCAAATCCATAAAAAAAGCCGACACCTTCAATTGCTAGCCCTTCTTTACTAAAAAGTAGATTGGAAATTAAAAAGGTACTCATATATCCAATTTCAATTTCGTTAAATATGGAATGAATTATAATTGTTACCCAACCATTTTCGTTTCTATCTTATTCTATGCTTCCTAAAACAGAACATCATGACTGATTTTAAAAATAAATTCTCCTGGTCAATTTCACAGGACCGTACATTTCAAACATGTAAGAGAAAATACTATCTAAATAGGTATGGTTCCTGGGGTGGTTGGGATAAGAATTCTGATAAACTTACCCGGAAAATTTATATCCTGAAAAATCAAGCAACTATCCCGATGCTTGTGGGGGATGTTGTACATCAGACTATATCAAAAATCCTTGATTCACTCAAAGCAGGGAAGACTTGGGATATCGGCTATTCACAGAAACATGCTGTTCGACTATTTAAAGAAGGGTGGAAACAATCAAAGAATGAAGAGTGGGTACAGGATCCTAAAAGAAAGAAAAATCTGTTTGAACACTATTATGATTCCACGCCATCTGAAGAAGATCTTATTGAAGTAGGTGCTTCTCTTAAAAGAAACATAGAGAGTTTTTTCTATTCTGAATCATTCAAGTTCATTAAAACCTCAAGACCGGTTGACTGGTTATCAAAAGAAGAGTTAGGTGAGTTTAAAGTCGCGGGTGAAACTGTTTATTGTAAGATTGACTTTGCCGTTAAACATGAAGATCTTGTTTATCTTTATGATTGGAAGACTGGTAAGAAGATCTCAGAAGATGAACTGCAACTTGCGGTTTATTCACTTTTTGCTGTAGACAAATGGTCGATAAAATTGAACACAATTAGATTATTTGATGTATACCTTAGAACTAATACTCCGCTCACAATAAGGGCCTCACAGAAACTTGTAGAAGAAACTCAACAGTACATTGAAAAGAGCATTAAAGAAATGAAATCACTCTTGGATGATCCTGTTGAAAATATTGCGAGTATCGATAATTTTCCGATGATAGAGAATAAAAACATTTGTAAGCATTGCTCGTTCAAAGAGATATGTTATCCGGATAGTTTTAGGGATTTATAAAGGAGTCCACAATGACAGATAACTTCGATGATATGATGGAATATGTTGAAGGCTATAAGCCAAAAGAAGGCGATGTATTTGACTTCATAGAATATAAGGTAACGAAGGGTAAGATTATCTTCGTCCGTCGGAAAGGTCAGGAAGAGTTCATAGAGGAGTTCCATGCTGAATACATTGGATCGTTAGAACTTGAGAATGGGCGTGCGGAGGTGTGAAAACATGGTTATTTTATCAAAGATATTTGGCAAACCTATAAATACTGATCAAGTAGAATTTATAAGAAATTTTGTCGGTAAAGAAATAAAGAGGGAAGATGAAACCTTCGATTGCAATTCCATAACTGATGAAGTTTTAATGGGGTTACCAGAAGCCACTGTAATAACTGTAATAAACAGCTATTTTGATTTCAAACGTCAAAACCCCAATTTGAGTGAAAAAGAAGTATTTGAAAAAATCATGCATGAAAGATTTTTCAGCAACAAGTTAATTGTTAAGATTTTAGATGATAAATTAGACCTGTTGCAACTAATTAATATTTCATTAGAACATCTTGATCAAAGTGGTTTTATGAGTGATTCCCAAATATTGGCCTACATTGAAAAATATATACAAATACCAAGGTGATGAGCACGTTTTTTGTCTCATGGGGGTAAGGGGGGTTAGAAAGGTAAGAGTGGTAACGCATTGATAATAAGTTGTTGACAGGAAGAAAAATAAAAAGAATTATGTAAGTGCCACTGAAATTATAAAGTTAAGGTCAGGTAAATAAGGAATTAAAATGGGAGCCATTGCATTAATTATTGCGATAATTGCTTTTGCTATTCTATGGAGTAGTGATCATGAATTGTTTAAGTGGATGGTTTTAGGAGCTGGTATTGTTGCCGCATATTTACGTGCCGTTGTAAGTTCAATTGCAAGAAGGTCAGGTCAAATTGGTCCCGATGTTAAGACCTTTTGGATGCATGCGGCAAATATCTCATTCTGGATAAGCATAATTTTGTCGATAGTAGTTATTGTCAGCGCGTTTAAGTGATAGTAATGTCAGTACAGAAAATGGGATAAGATACTTTAAACAAATAACATTATTTGTATTTATTGGGCAGTTTCTAATAGTTTAACGATTTCTGAATGTCCATTTATACTTGCTAGTACCATAGCATTTCTACCAGCGTTATCAACAGCATTAGCGTCTGCCCCACTATCTAAAAGTATTTTAACCACTTCTTTATCGCCCTCGCTAGCTGAGAACATTAATGCCGTCCAGTTGTTTGTATATTTTGAATCAACGTTTGCACCATATTCAATTAATAGTTGAACAATTTCTGGATTATTTACTGACATTAAGGCTGTGTATCCCTCATATTCTGCCTGATTAGGATCTGCACCGCTTTTCAGCAATAATTCAATTATTTGAGGATTACCTCTTACCGCAGCGTAATTTAAAATATGCCTATCGACCATATCACGAATATTAGGATCGACCTTCTTATTCAATAATTCTTCCACCTTATAAAAATTATTATTTTTAACCGCTGCTAACAGCCTACCTTCTTTACTCCAAGGAAGTGGCATATGAATCTCTCACGATAGTAATTAAAACAACCTTATCAAATATGCCATAATGTAAATATGCCAGTAGTTATCCACAAGTCTATTAGGCGGATTGCTTCGCATGAAACTCGTTATCGGAAGCCTATACTTCGATAATGATATGAAAATCGAAGTATAGGTTCGTAATAATTCCTTTTTCGGAAAAATTATTAAATCTTAAAAGGGCACTTATATATCCAGATTCTCAAAGACATGACCCCAATTTATGTATAAAGTTAAACCGATTGTGAACTCACCACATTCCCTAATGAATTCACGATATTACACGCTAATTATCAGCAAAACTCAGGACATTTGCGTTAAAATGTTGTGAGTTTATTTAGTAAAGTCCATAGCCATCGACTATCAGCCTTTCAGGTGTTAAGAAATTGATTTGAAATTATTGTTTAGTTTTGGTCATGATATTCATGTGTATGAATTATTTATATTATTTATCTCAACAAGTTATTACATTATTTGTTCGGATATCAGTATTCACGACTAGTCAACCTAGCGAAATAAATAAATGGAGGTTTACATGCCCAAATCAGATAAGCAAAATACCGACTGGAACAAAGTATTCTGGAGAAAGTTCACTGAGGAAATAAAGTTAGCTGATGGAGAAAAAAAGAAGGTAAATATTAAGCAAATGAAGATAGGCGATTTTTTACAATTAAATTCCATTTCATTAAAAACAAAACTAAAAAATTTAAACTTAGATAAAACCAATCCAAAAGAATTCAGTATGAAAATTGGTGATACTGGCGAAAAGGCCTTTCAACGAGGATTAATAAGAGGAAATAAAACAATCAACCTGAATGTCCAGAGGTTAAAAAAGCCTATAAGTATCGAAGTTTGGGACTTGGAGGTACCTGTAGCGCCAGGTGGAGCAGGAAGACGCCCCAGTACAGATCTTATTTGTGGTAATAAGGTTGATAAAAGCGATGTATTTCTAGTCGAATTAAAATTTGCTAAGGGGAAAAATCGCGGGGATTCTCCAATTTGGGCACTCATTGAGGGATTAAACTATTGTCTTATGGTGGATTTTCATAGAAAATTCTTACAAAAATATAATGTAAAACATAATCACGATCTTGTTAAAAAGGGGAATTACTGGAATAACCTTGCCCATAAAAAATCTATACCTAATTTAGTAGTTGCTGCGAATCGACAGTATTGGATAAATTGGATGAGAATAGATGAAGACGGCATGCTGGAGTTTTTTGAAATTGTAAGTAATGTGAGAAAATCAATTTTTCCTTCAAAAATCTTTATATCCATATTTAATGACCAAAATTTTGAAGCACAAAAAAACTCAAAAAAAACTTATGAACCGAGTATCGAAGAACATCATCGTGATTGGAATTGTGTTGAAACACGTGAAGATTTACAGAATATTTTAGGCCTTGAAATTAAAAATCCATAGAGGTACTCAAGAAATTGGCGGTTCTTGTGTAGAAATCTGGACAGATAACACGCGAATCATTGTTGATATTGGGATGCCATTAGTAAATCCCGATGGGAGTCCATTTGACTCTAGAGAAGTTCATGATAGATCAGTCTCTGATCTTGTTGACGACAAAACACTTCCTGATATCAGAGGATTATATGATTCTGATGAAACATCAGTCGACGCGGTCCTCATTTCTCACCCACATCTTGATCATTATGGTCTGGGTGAATTTGTGGACAAGGAGATACCGTTTTACATCGGGAAATCGGCAAACGATCTCATAAATATTACACGGATGTTTAGCAGAGACGAAAAAGGTCTGAAAATTCATAAACCAATTTATTACAAGCATAAAACACCTTTTAGAATAGGCGATATTGAGATTACTCCATATCTGAAAGACCATTCTGCTTTTGATGCCTATGGTTTTTTGATCGAAGGAGATAATAAACGTGTATATTACAGTGGAGATTTTAGATCGAATGGTAGAAAAAAGGTCCTGCACGAGAAGTTTATAGAGAATCCTCCCATAAATATAGATTACCTGATATTAGAGGGCACAAATATTGATCAACCGACCAAGCAAACCTCTGATGAAGAAGATCTTGAAGCTGATCTGGTCGAATTATTTCGTGACTCGAATAAGTTCGCTGTCATCCAAATGAGCAGCCAAAACATTGATCGCCTTGTATCATTATTTAAGGCATGCATAAAGACAGAGCGAATACTCATTCTGGATATTTACACCGCGTTCATAATAGAGACTTTAACTAATAATGGCTTTGGTTTTCCACCTCCTTCACAAAGGCATGACAATTTAAGAACTTACATGACACACGGATACGCAGAAATTTTAGAGCAGAATGGATTTAGGCCCACCTTAAACAAATTCGCAAAGCATAAGATAAAACCAAAAGAGATAGATATAAATCCGGGTAAATATGTGATGATCATAAGACCAAGTTTAAAGAAAGAACTGATGTATATGAAAAACATTGATAGTGGAGATTACATCTACTCAATGTGGACAGGTTATAAAGAGCAATCTAGCATGAAAAGATTTTCAGAGTATTTAACAGAAAATCGACAGTTTACTTCTCATGATATCCATACAAGCGGCCATGCCGATGTTAAAACTTTAAAAGAGCTAGCAGATGCTATTAATCCGAAATTTATCATCCCAATTCATACCTTTTCTAGGGATAAATATGATGAAATTTTCTCCCAACCTATTAAACTGATAAATGACGGAGAAGTCGTCAAAGTATAGGGCTTCTATAATCATTATTATAGGGGTTAATTCTTTATAAATCAGACTGTTAAACCCTTTAATTCTTGTTGAAGAGCAAAAATAATCACCTGAAAATTTGAAATTTCGCCGACTTCCCGTGTTATATATATATGGAACCCGTTGATATATCAATTTTGCAGATAGAATATATTACCATTTTTATGATATTTTTCCTTCTTGGATCGCTATTCAGAGTGACCGCATATCTGTCTATTATTTTCATTGGAATTCATCTAGAAAATGTCGGTTTGCCAAAATTAACGGCAAATATTTTAATGCACGGTTCCTGTATCTGGCTTTATTTCAGTCGAGTCAAAAAAAGGAGATAATATTTGGGAAAACTCATCAACTATTTTAAAACACCTAAACATGTTCAGAAACTAATTAAGAAAACGAAAGGAGGGTCTTGGAAGGCTTTGAGCGAAATTTATCAAAGACATAACTACCAGATAACTGCAGTAGCAAAGAGTTATCAAGGCCGCGGTATATCGCATGGGGGATTGATCAGGTTAGGAAATATTGGACTTATGAGAGCGATATTTAACTGGAAGAAGGAAAATCAATGCCCATTCAATTCCTATACACAGATTTTTATTCGTGAATCTATGTTGCAAGGATTAGCGCGATGAGGATGTGACTGGCGAGGATGGCGAAATGATTTCAATTAGCGATGCAAATACAAATCGAAAAATTGAAAGAGGATTGGTAAGGAGGTAATATGTTTTGGGCAACAATGATAGCCTTAATAGGTGTAAACGCAATACTTGCAGGGGCTCCGCCCGGATTCACTTTCGGATTAACTGTCGTAGTGACGTTCATTTTCTTAGTAAGAAGCGACTACAAAAGGCTAATGAAAAAGTATTATGGCGAGGAATAAATATTCATGAAACAAGAAATGGAAGACGCTCTAAAGAAAAAATATCCGAAGTTATTACCCGAAGAGATTCTCATTACAACGGGCGATGGCTGGTATTGGTTAATTGATAAATTGTGTTTTCTCCTTCAATTTAATACGGATCATAATGATCGATCTCAATTACAAGTCACATATATAAAACAAAAAATTGGTGGCTTACGTTTTTTTGCGACAAAACCGAACCACTCGCAACGTGCCCAGATTGATTTCGCCGAATTTCTTTCATTTAGTATCTGTGAGGATTGTGGAACTACTCAAGACATTAATTTCAATAATGATTTAGTTCGCACGCTATGTGGTAAATGTGCAAAACTCGATTTTGAACGCACTTTTTTAACAAGTTTCTCATAAACCTGACCCACATTGGTTTATTGCTGTAAAGTTAAACCAACTAAGAACACACTACATTACCTAATGGACTCACAACATTACTAACAGATTTTCAGCAAAACTCAGGATATAACCGTGGAATTATAGTGAGTTCAGAAGAGAAAGGACGACACTCATCAACTGTCAGCTCTTGAGGTGGCGAAACCACCTTATGTCATTCCAATCTTTACGGATATTTATTCCTTCTCTTGGTCAGTTTTCCTATCTTTTACAATGAGTCATGTGTATGATAAAGCGAATATTTATCAAAATAGTTTTTCCAATCTTATTATTGGGCTATTTCTTTGCACAGGTTTTTATATTCTTATTATTAAAAATTCAATCATCATTCATCTAGGAGTGTTACTCTTATGGCAACAGGAAGAAGCAAACAGGTCACCGGTCAGACAGGTGAATACTTAGTCGCTGCCGAGCTATGTAGGAGGGGATTAATAGCTACCACATTTACAGGAAATGTTCCCGATTTCGATATTCTTGCGACAGATATAAAAAACAACACTTTCCAAATTCAAGTAAAAGCAATCAGAGGATCTGCATGGCAGTTCGATGGAAGAAAATTTTTAGATATTGAGTTACGAAATGATATTCAGACTGTAAAACGTAAAAAGGGTAAGAAGGACGGATTCAACAGGGATTTGATTTGCGTTTTTGTAGTGCTTAAGGATTATGGTGAGGATGAATTTTTTATATTTCGGTGGGGTTTTCTACAGGATTATTTTTTCAAGCATTATAGACGTGGCAAGAGGCCGAAAAATCCCAGTTCGTTTCATTGTGCAATATGGCCCAAGCAATTAAAAAAACATAAGGATAATTGGGCACTCATCACAGGAATATGAGTCTTATTCGTCTTATTCTCCAACAAAAAAAAGGCTGACAATCATCGACTGCCAGCCCTTTCATTTCCAGATTTCTAATTGGATATAAAAGGACACATGTGTAGCCACATCCAGCTTTCTTTTACTCAGACTAAAAAAGGGGTGATAAAACCTACCCCTTTAAAATATTTCTTTTGATTAAGCTACTCCAAAGGAGATAGCCAGATCTTTTGGAATATTCATTGAAACTGTAATTTTTTTACCTATCCTCCTCAAGCGTTTGGATATTCCTGAAGGTGTACTATTGAAGAGTGATGAAAGCTCCTTCAGCTGATAGCCCTCCATTCTTTTGATAAGTATTGATCGGTCTCTCTCCGGTAAGTCAGTTAGGAACTTCTTAAAATCTATCCCAAATGCTATTTTATCGGCTATGGGTGCCGTTCTACGATGGAATGAGTCCATCAACAGATCATCTGTTCCTGCTACACCATCTAAATGTAAAATCCTCACTTCACCATTGTAGTATCTCACTTTTGAGTAAACATCTTTTGAACCTTTATGACCTCTGTTTCCGAAATACAGAAGCTTACCTTGTCTGAGTTCACCAGCCCGGAGCTGCATGAAATTTACAAGCTCTCCAATCGTAAGCTCAGTTCCTCTTGA
The DNA here is from genome assembly GCA_004402895.1 of Fidelibacterota bacterium MT.SAG.3. Taxonomy (GTDB): domain Bacteria; phylum Fidelibacterota; class SORT01; order SORT01; family SORT01; genus SORT01. Next base: position 22,320 of record SORT01000012.1, read on the forward strand.
AAGTTTACTGCGATAATTTGTATAAGCGAGACAGAGGAGATCCTGTTTAAGATCTTTATCACCTCTCGATATTCTATCAGAATGCTTCTCTAAACCTGTATACAACTCCATGTAGCCCATGACCACCTCCTCTATGATATTTTTGAATTGAGGAGGCTTCTGAGATCAAACCTTCAGAGATTTATTTATTATCATGTAAATTAATCCAAAGCAATGATGATAACTATTTTCATACTAGCCTCCTTATTGAGTTTTATTCATAACGCAAAAAGAGGGTCATGAATTGATCCTCTTTCTATATTACATATACCTGATTTTGACATGTATTTCGGCAAAAATTGGTCATTCATTTCTATCTAAGTTAATGGTAGCCTAAAGATTGACTTACCCATAGAACTATCCCAGCACACTTTTCTACAATCGGACATTGTAGTTCTGTTGAGTCTCCTTGGGAGACTTGAGAGCAGAGTCACCCTAAAATCTTAGACTTTTCTCCTCACAACCTTCGCCATCACATCACCGGGTTCAACTATCACTCCCGGCTTGATCAATCCAGTCAATTTATCCAGCTTATCTTCGTTGTCTGCAGATATTTGGAATCTCGTCCCTCTCGTCTGTGCTACGTACGTGTATCTATTGATTTTAGAGTTAGTATCCAGGTGTGCAGTCGACTCCCTCAAATGTTCACTCGATAAACGCTTGGCTGCTTTTGGGCTGAAAATGACCCTAACTTCGTAAAATATCCCTTCCACGGCATGATGGCTGTGATGAGATTTCTACCAAATGTTAGCACTCCATTCTTAGTGTTGTTAGAGTCGGCAATCACTTGCCCAGCAACAACCTTATTCCCTGTCTTGACCAGCGGATTGTTGTGTAAAAAGCCACTTTGATTGAGCGGCATATTGTCATAGAGCGGTACCGTATGGGTGCTACCACCACCCTCCCTTATAGTGATACTTTTCCTACTCACGCGAGTGACCGTTCCACCTACCGGAGAGATAACACTGGCTTCATTTCCTATCATTTTTTCAAAAGTTATTTTTTTGCCGTTTTTGGTCGAAAAAAATGTCTGCGTAAGAGGTGCTTCCCTCTCATCTAAGGTGACTGCCTGGGTGTACTGACCAGTCCCGAATATGGCTCTTGAACCACTATCATTTTGTATGAATGGTATCAGGTTTGTGATACTTGAGAACATGAACTTTGCATTCGGTACTTGATAATCTATTTTGTCTTTTGTTACCTCTACCATCTCACCGTCGAGGACTGCTTTATTGAGTCCGTCCCTTGATGGTCCATCAGGGAATGCCACGACCTTCCCTATCGTATCTTCAGGTGTGAGTGTTACCTGCTTCCCTGTTTTCATATCTATAAACGGAGCATGTATCTTACCATCTTTGATTGTTGAGCCGATCGCAAGATGCTCTGTCATCCCTGCCGTCCCCGCAGATGTCATTACAGGATCTATAAATCCTAGTGAAGAAAGATGTATATCCATAGCAGATCTCTTGACCTTATGCGTGTCGGTTATCCCGCCCTCGCCCATAATAGTTACTTTGCCATCCTCTGATAGGATGTCCACGAAGTTAGTCGTTTCTCCTGCTCCCTGCAGGCGTGTAGTTGTAAATACACTTTTAATCGGTCTCCTGAATGCATCAAGCGGAACTATCTCCGCAACTCTTCGTTCACCGGTTAATCTATGTTGAATCTTTCTTTGTATTCCAGGTAAAGCATTCTGAATAAAGTCTGTTGATGTTTCAGCCAGCCCTCTCATCCGCTTGAAGAAGATCTCGTCTTTCTTATCTGGTTCCACCTTTCCCTTATGAATACCTATGATCTTGTTCGATGCCGCGATAAGTGTTTCGGGTGTGACATTCTTAAACGGCGTCCCCAACGTTTTCTCGCTCGCTTCCGGATTAAGTACTGACTCCTTAAGAAAATGATCAACAACCATAGCGTCGAGTTCTTTATCAGACTTTCCTTTAATTTTCCAATCGCCAAATACAGTCTTCGCAAATTTATTTATCTCCTTTTGTCGTATCTCTTCGTTCACCACATTCTTACTTGCAATACTCTTTCCCCATGTTTTTTGCATAGCATCTTCATTCACCCCGAGAGTTTGAAGTATCGGTGCCAGTCCCACATGGCTATGCTTTACCTTCATTCTGAATTTCTCGCTCTCCGGATCGAAGAGCACTTGGAAGTTACTTCCCCGCTCAGTTCTGAATTGACTCCGCACATCACCCGCCTGAGTCATTTCGGTGTATGCAGTTCCCTTAAGTTGTGATTGGTTCTTTGCCTGGTAATGCGCCCCGTCAACCAGGTATGTTTTAAAAGGTGTCTGGACAGGAATATCAGCGACATGTACACGCTTCTTGTCCAGCACTCGTCCTGTGGCTCTATCTATAAGCGCTAGATCCGCATTCACCTTATCAGCGAAACTACGGCCCCTGAGTCTGGCTTTCTTTATTGTGTCTAAATCGGAGGGATTGAGGGGCTTATCGATAGCCACGTTGGTGGCTTCGAGACGGTGAGTGTCACTTTCAATTTGAAGGCCGTTCTTAATTTCTCTAAGCATCGCCTTGCGAAACTGTTCGTACTCAGGGGTTGCCAATTAGTCTCCCTGGGAGACCTACGTCTCTAGGTTAATATTTTTAGTACTTTTCTCTCTTGTTCGTTCAGTCCGCCTATTAACTCGTCGGTTAGTTTGATATCATTACCGTAATGTTCCCATAACTGAAGGAATTGGTCGTCGTCAACCATTATCACATCATCAGTGGAGATGCCCGCTGTTACTTTTCCAGTCCACATTTCTAATTTCTAAATAAAATCAAAACTCTTTTGTTTTTTGTCCCTTACTAAACACTTTTCTCCCCCATGTTCTTACTGCTTGGATCGTCTTACGAACCTTCTTTCTAATCCAACGGGGCAGGGCTCTTCAGGAGATGCGTCCCTCTCGTTATACAGAAGTACACGACTAAGTAATGCATACTTAGTGTATAACAATAAAAAATAATTATAATACCAAGCTTATTAAGCTATGTGTATAACAAGAGAAGAGTGGAGTGGACCCTCTTCATCCATACATTTAGAATATCGCATCTAAGGAGGGTGGGCAGAAGAGACTTATTTCAATTTAATGACCGTAAGCCGGTGTAATTCTTAATATTAGAGATGTTCCTCCGAAGTGTGTCACTAAAGTTCTGGTATAAGACCATACCCCATGAAAAGTGACCTTACTGGGGTTAACAGTAAAGAACAGGAGTTTACTTTCGCTACTCTTTTGTCGACAGTGATTGCCCGAGGAAAGGGGTCTCATCCCTACTATCAATCTTCCTCCAAATAACGATAAAGAGTTGATTTGGAGATATCGAGAACTTCACAGATATCGCCAATTGAATTTGACGGATCATCGTGCAGTGACTTCGCCAGAGCGATCTTCTTTTCATCCATCTTCCTGGGTCTGCCGCCTACCTGACCTCTTGAGCGGGCCGATACGAGACCAGCCAATGTTCTCTCGCGGATGATGGCTCGTTCGAACTCTGCCAATGCGCCAAAGATGTGAAATATCAGCTTACCGCCTGATGATGTAGTGTCAATATTCTCAGTTATGCTCTTGAAGAAGCAGTTACGATCGTCCAGTTCTTTGACTACTTCGATCAGGTGCTTAAGTGACCTTCCTAATCGATCCAGCCTCCATACGACTAAGGTGTCACCCTTTCTTAAGATCTTAAACAGTTCTTTCAGACCATCCCTCTCTTCCTTGGCTCCCGACATGGTATCACGGATGATCTTCTCGCAGCCTTCATTTTTAAGCGCGTCTATCTGAAGGTCGAAATTCTGATCTTGTGTGGATATACGAGCGTATCCGATTTTCATAATACCTCCTAAAATTTGATTGAGTAATTGAAATGAAAAAGAGGAAATCCTCCTTACATAATACATATACGGTATTATCAACTGGATTTACGTGATGGAAGGTTGGATCAAGCTGTAAAGTTAGGTTCCCAAAAACGTTAAATGCTTGAGGTTTTGGGAACTTGATTTAGAGACGGGTATTGACACCGATTTTGAGGTTTTGGGAAGGGTTTAATGGAAGGTTACTGAAAGTGCCAAAAACGGTCGTTTTTAGGAAAATATCGTCTTGTATGAAATGTTAAAATTATTTGACAAAGTTACTAATAAATAAATTGTTATGGTTATAACCTATCGATCTTAGGCTTTTATCCCACAAAAGGAGGTAGGACCATCATACTCATACTTTCTTAACATTAGAATTTGGAAATGAGAAAAAAGTTGCTTAACCTGATGTCCACTTTATTATAGTAAGGTCAGGTGAAACGTTTAACCTTTTAAGGCTTATGAAATATGGACTGTTCAAGGAAAATTATTTTTCCGGTTCGTATTGCAATTCCCTCGGATCTAGAATATTATACGGAACAAGATAAACATTGTTGGGCAACATTTCTATAGATTCAATTCTAATCTAAAGAGAAGGAGAAACATATGAAGTATCTAATAACTCTCACAATCGGAGTGTGCCTGCTTTTTCCCGCAGTGCCGGCGATGGCGGATCTGGGTGAAGATGAAGCGGCTGTTCGGAAAGCGTGGGAGCAGAGTCAAGCAGCGTTTAATAACCACGATGCTAAAATGATGGCGGCACTTTCGGACCAGTCTAATGAAAGCTGGGATGGTAATCGAAAATGGACGGCTGGAGCGGATCATATGGCAGATCTATTCAAGCGGCAGCCGAGCATCAAGAGCAAACGCTTGGAGGAAATCGGTATCATCTTTTTCACTCCTGATGTTGCCGTGTACAAAGCGCTCATGGACAATACCGGCTTGGTTGACGAGGATGGGAATCCACTGCCGCAGGTGAAGTGGTTAGGAGCCTGGGTAATGGTGAAGAAAAACGGCAAGTGGCTTAGTGCGGCTTTCTTCACTCGGCTAATAGAGGAATAGCTCTTCTGACCGTCGCCGGTGTGCGCTTGAGTTTTTGCTGGCCATTCTGAAGCGACAAGGCCGTGCATACTTTGCCTAACTACACTGCGAACTGCGAGAGTCACAACAAACGGGTTAAGAAGCGCCCTTATAAAACTTTAGAATTTAGGCTTTTAGAGTATTTGCCTTTGAGCTGATTAAGCTGAGAACAGCCTCTGTTCTTCTCTACAGTTATTCTTCTTCAGCGGTAGGAAGCGCTTCAGGGACAGGAAGCGGTAAGCTGCTGTTCCAGATGACCACATCCAGCTTCCAGCTGCCGTTTTCACGCTTCAATATCCACACGTATTTGTTATTTTCGCTAATAGCCTCACCCTCTTCGGGCTGTATGGTGACAGTCTGCTTTCCGACTACGTACGCCATATCTCCATTCACAGAAAGATCTATCACTGTGAATCGTAAATCACCTACACCAGCGTCGATGCCGGCTTGGTTAAATGCTTGTATACCCTCCTTACCGACAATCATTGGTCTTTTTGGTGGAAGAAGTTTTGCCTCATCTGTGTAAAGTGATGCAACTGCTGCTGCATCACCCTGGTTGAAATTATAGGTGAGTTGATTCCTGACAGCTTTGATAGCTTGAAGGTCCTCAACAGTAGTATCTGGAGGAGGTGCTGTCGTACAACTCACCATAAATGGCACTGCAAGCGTCAGAACGAGTAAAGAGAGAATTGGGTGGTTACGTATCATAGTTTCACTCCCGGTAGTTTGATTAAATACGTATCCAAGAATAACTCATTGTCCATGGGAATGCAAGCGAAATATACTTCTATCGCTTCCAGGCAGGCGATTTCGTCCAGACGAGGAAGATGGTGTTGTTGAAGTAGAACTGTCCCAAAAACGAACGTTTTTAGGAAAATATCGTCTCGCCGAAAATCTTAAAGTTATTTGCTAAAGTTACTAAAAAATTAATTGTTATGGTCATTGCATATTGATCTCTGGATTTTATCTCACGCGAAGGAGGTAGTTCTCTTAAACTCAGACTTTCATATATTTATCGAAATATAGACACCAAAACATCAGTAAAAATGGTTAAAATCAAATCCTTTTTCGAAGTATAAATTCAGAAAATCTCTACAAATATTATAAAAACAGCGCGAAAAACCTCAAAATCATTGCTATTGACATCGATTCTGAGAGATTAATTTTAATATCATTTCCCTTGTCAGAGATTACACGAAAAGGTATCTTCTAATCTTAGTTATGTATAAACACATTCAGATTTTTAAAAGGATTTTGAATGTCATCTGAGCCTAAACGTAAACTTGCAGCTATCATGTTCACCGATATGGTCGGTTATACTGCCCTTATGCAGAAAGATGAGGATAAGGCCAGGGAACTCATTGAGCGTCACCGAGCTCATATGAAACCGTTTGTAGGGAAACACGGTGGTGAGATAATACAATATGTGGGAGACGGAACGTTCTGCCGGTTCGACAGCGCCATAGAAGCGGTCTATTCAGCATTGGAAATTCAAAGAGTCCTTGAAATGGAACCCGAAATAAATTTGAGAATCGGCATACATGTTGGTGACGTGGTAGTTAAGGGCGAAGAAGTTTACGGGGATGGAGTAAATGTTGCCTCAAGGTTGGAGCCTCTCGCGGAACCTGGAGGTATTTGTGTCTCTCATCAGGTATATGAGAATATCAAGAATCAAACAGGATTGAGCTTGACCTCGCTTGGTAAAAAAGACTTAAAGAATGTTGGTGAGGAGATGGAAGTGTTCGCGGTAACTAAATCATCTGAGTCAGCTCCTGTTACGTATGATATCCTAAAACCGGCTCTCCCCGCAAATAAAAGCAGTATGAAATGGTTAGGAGTAGCTGCTGTAGTCACGGCATTGGTCATTGTCGGACTCAAAATAGATTTCGGCACAGTGGAGGTCGAGTCAAAGGAAGATATAAATAGGTTAAGCATAGCGGTTCTTCCATTTGAAAATATGAGTTCAGATCCGGAAAATGAATTTTTCGCCGACGGAATTACAGATGCTATTCTAACACAGCTATCCAAAATAAGCGATCTTAAGGTAATTGCCCGCACATCAGTAATGCAGTATAAGGACGTTAAGCCGAGAATATCGGAGATAGGGAAGGAGTTAGGTGTAGCAAATATCTTGGAAGGAAGCGTTCAAAGGGCGGGAAACAAGGTCAGAATTATCGCACAACTTATCGACGTTGAAACAGAGGAACATCTTTGGGTGGATACGTATGACAGAGAATTGGTCGATATTTTTGCCATACAAAGCGATGTAGCGAAAAAGATTGCGGCGGCATTAAAAGCATCGCTTACTCCCGAAGAAGAAAAACGAATCAACGAAAAGCCCACAGAAAACATGGAAGCTTATGACTTTTACTTGAGAGGAAATGATTATTCAACCCGAAGCTCTGATGAATCGAATTTTAAAATCGGTATTCAGATGTATGAAAAAGCAGTAGATTTAGACCCCAATTTTGCTCTCGCACATTCCAAACTATCAATTGCTCACTCTGACATGTACTGGTTTTACTACGATCGAACTGAAGAGCGGTTAAGGAGATCTAAAAAAGCAGTTGATAGAGCATTGATTCTCAATCCGAATCTGCCTGAAGCACATGTGGCATTAGGATCGTACTATTATCATGGATATTTAGAATATGAAAAAGCTCTCAAAGAATTCGAAACCGCAGTGGATCTGGGACTAAATAGCGCCTTTCTATATTTGGGAATCGGCGCTGTTCAGCGCAGGCAAGGTAGAATGGAAGAGGCAATCGTCAACTTCAAAAAAGCAGTGGAATTGGATCCCCGATCGTCAATTATAGCTTATAATTTAGCAGAAACATTTGGATTACTCAGAAGGTATGAAGAGGCTGAACGACATCTAAATAAGGCAATCTCCCTTAGGCCTGATGAGATGTCTAATTACTTTGGTAAAATGTATCTTTATTTACAGTGGGATGGTGATCTTCAAAAAGCCCGGGCAGTGGTCGCTGCAGCCGAACAGAATGCTGTATCGGTCAGAGATCCATTCTATATTGTAATGATTTACTACATGAGTATTTATGAAAAACGCTTTGAAGATGCATTGTCTTCGTTGTCTAAGATGGACGATAGAGCCATTGATAATCAATTCAATTATACTCATGAGTATCAAATGAAGGCAAAGATGCATGGTTTTCTTAATAATTCCGGATTAGAGAAAACGTATTATGATTCGGCGTTGACGGTCTATAAAAACATGATAGCGACCGATCCGGATGATAATCGACTTTACAGTTCTCTCGGTTTGGTATATGCGGGATTAAACAGAAAAAAAGATGCTATAAGGGAAGGTAAAAAAGGAGTGGAACTGCTTCCTATAAGTAAGGAAGCGTGGCGCGGCGCATACAGATTGGAAGATCTTGCCGTTATTTATGCTAAGGTAGGCGAATACGATCTGGCAATTGACGAGATTGAGCTCTTACTCTCTATTCCGGGCGATTTATCTGTAAATATATTACGCCTCGACCCGAAATGGGATCCGCTTCGTGAGCATCAGCGCTTCATTAAACTGATAGCTAATTAAAAGAACAAACACTTCTATTGTCGGTAATCTATTTCTACCGCCTCCAAGCAGGCGATTTCGTCCAGACAAGGAAGATGGTGTTGTTGAAGTAAGATTTTCCAGAAATTCCAAATAGAACATATTTATACTTCGACCTTCCTACCATAATCGAAGTATAAAAAAATATGTCTAATAAAAGATGGTTTTAGAGATAAAATTTCATCGTCCCTAAACTCGTCAAACGCTATATTCATGGGACTTTGATTTTGGGACGTTTATGGGAATGTCCCGAAAACGACCGTTTATGAGACACATTTTTAGTGTTACAAAAACGTGTATCAAAACACCTAATAGGATTAAATCGGTAATCATTTATCTTGCGGGATTTCATCCGTTAGAGTAACTTTCATACCTAATTCCACAATACAATATTTAGGAAGATATAAGAATTATGCCCTCTGAGCCTAAAAGAAAATTAGTCGCAATCATGTTCACCGATATGGTGGGTTATACTTCCTTGATGCAAAAAGATGAGGTAAAAGCTCGGAAGCTCATCCAGCGACAGCGCGAAATAATGAAGCCTCTGATTGAGAAGCATAGCGGAACAATTCTGCAATATGTAGGAGATGGCACTTTCATCACATTTGACAGTGCAATTGAAGCGGTTAATTGCGGATATGAGATCCAAAATCAATTTAAATCAGATAAAGACCTTTCGCTAAGAATAGGTATTCATATCGGTGACGTTGTTATTGATGGCGATGAAGTATACGGAGATGGTGTTAACGTTGCTTCAAGATTGGAACCAGTGGCGGAACCCGGGGGTGTATGTATATCCGAGAAGGTCCATGACGAGATTCAAAATCAGCCAGAAATCGAAACGGTCTTTCTTGGCGAGAAGTTGCTTAAGAACGTAGAGCATTCAATAAAAATCTATTGTCTTACCGGAAAGGATTTAATAGTATCCAAGCCGTTTGAAGAGAAACAAATAACTCCTATCGAATCCCAGGAGTTAGTATCAGCAGAAGCGAACACAAAACCTGCTTCAAAGAGGTTATTTCCTTGGGCGGCGGGTGCTGCTGCTCTGCTGATTTTATTCTTTGCCAGGGGATGGTTTACAGGAGAATCTTCAATACAAGATGTAGTGGCAGATGAAAATTCTATTGCTGTTTTATTCATAGAGAATATGGCCGACCCATCAGATGAAAATCGAAATGCTGAAATGGTCAAGATGCTTCTGACGACCGATCTTACGCAGGCGAAATCTCTACGAGTGATTGGTACTCAACGGTTGTATGACATCGCTAAACAGAAACACTCGGGAGACTCAAAGCTCATTGATCGCTCGAATGCAACCGAAATAGCCAAAGAAGCGAGGGCTAGATGGATGCTGACAGGCTCCTTTACTGCTGTAGGATCAAACATTATTCTCACTACGGAAATTCAGAACGTTAAGGATGGCAGGATATTAGAGGCTCAAAGAGCGACTGGAAGTGATCTATTTGAGCTGGTGGATATTCTTAGCAGGGAAGTAAAAAATGCATTGGGAGTGATAAATGTTTCCGGAGAAATTGATAATCCGGTAAAAGAGATCACAACATCATCGGTAGAAGCATATCAATATTATCTTGAAGGATTAGAATTGATCAACGAGGTGAATTTCTCAAAATCAATTGAAATGTTCGATAAAGCCTTGGCAATCGATTCTACGTTTACTCAAGCATTGTATGAAAAAGCAGTTGCATGGTGGTGGGAGCGGAAACCTGATCCAATTTCCATGGTTAGGAAATTAGATCCTTACATTGATGACCTCCCCGATAAGGAACGGATGCTGATACAGGGTTTGGATGCAATATTAAAATATGAAAACCAATCATCACTATTAATTTTTACATCCCTTGTTGAGAAATATCCAGACGATAAACAGGCACATTACTCCCTTGGTGAAGTTTATTATCACTACCCCGCTGATCTACTGCAGGCTTTGGCTGCATTTGAGAGTGCAATTGAATTAGATCCTGGATTTTTGCTTGCCTATTTTCATGTGTTCGATATTTACTACCAGCGGGGGCTATTAGACAGAGGAATAATCGAAGCATTAAAATTACAAAAACGATTTCCTGATAAAGCTAACGGGTATTTTGAACTCGTCAGGCTTTACTCCGCGAAAGGTGAATTCAAGACAGCTGTAGATTGGGTGAACAAGGGATTAGCTGTACAACCGAATAGCTACGATCTGATATCGAATTTAGCCTATACATACCAGAGAATGGGTTATTACTCAAAGGCAGAAGAAACACTAAATCTGGTAAACGGATTAAATGTATCGGAATATGACCTTTATAGGGCGAAAGCGAGAATCATCGGATTATACGAGTTGCAGGGAAGGTATCAAGTATCTTTAGAATTAAGAGTAATATTATACGAGTTATCTAAGGGTTTTAGGGCTGATATCCAAGCGGGAGCGCTTTCCCAGTTAGCTTATCTGAAATTCATTACGGGTGATACAGATGATGCTCTGAAAGACGCCGAAACGGCCATCAAATATTCTTCCAATAATCCATTTCCTTACATAACATTGGGAAGAATACACGCCGAAAACGGTAATCCGGCTGGGGTTAGCAATACAATTGATCTTATTCGAAACAAAAATGATCCTAAGGAATTTGAGGCAGTTATGAATACGGTAATCTCATATTTAAACTTTGAAAGATATGTATTAAAAAAGGAATTTAATTCTGCCGTAGAAGAGTATAAGAAGCTCAAGATAATTAAATACATTTATGATACCTATTTGTATAAAAATGCGATGGTTCACTTAAACATGAATAATTACGAATCCGCGATCAGTACAGCATCGGAAATGCTTAAACCCTCAATTTCCCCGCGTGCGCATGGATATGTTTATCCTCGTGCATCCTATATTCAGGGAATGGCTTATGAAGCGCAAAATAAAACATCTCTCGCTATAGAGAGCTATGAAAAGCTTCTCGATATTTGGAAAGATGCTGACGAAGAAATCCCTGAACGCAAGGATACAATCAAGCGATTAGCAGCTTTGAAACAAGGAAGTTAAACCTGTCCCATAAACGTAGGTAATAACACACAATTTCGCAGTACCAAAACTCGTTAAATGCGATATTCTTGGGACTTTGATTTTGGGACGTTAATGGGAATGTCCCGAAAACGGCCGTTTATGAGACACATTTTTCATAAATCAGAGCTTCTCAAAATATAAATGAAACAAATAAAAATACACGGCGTATATCCAATATGTAAATAATACTTGACATTATGTATAGTATAGATTACTATATGTTCAATATACATTACTTAATGTAAATTTAAACAGACAAGATGAGGTAAACATGAACTATCAAGAAAATCGAATTATCGGGTATCTAATCAGCGTCTTACTGGCTGTGGGATACTATTCCTTCCAAGTGTTTCAAAAGTATCAGGAGGGGAGCTTCGATTTGACAACGATCTCCAGCTCTTGGGGATCCGTCATTCTAATTGCAATTGCTGTGCAAATTGTATTGAGCATCTTCATGGGTATTCTGTTCAGTTTCATCCCTGCCAGCACAAGGAGCGAAAAAAACATTTCATTATCTGATGAACGTGACCAGTTAATCAATTTAAAAGCAGACCAGATTTCTCATGCTGTGTTTGGGATTGGTTTTCTAATCGCCATGGTAACGCTGGCCATTGGTCTGCCACCGTTGGTGATGTTGAACCTGATTGTATACTCTGGTTTTGGCGCAGGAATCGTTGGACTTATTACAAAACTTTATCTTTATCGGAGAGGATTCTAAAATGGGCGAGGCTCGAGTAAGCAACAACATTCGGAAATTACGATTTTCCCATGATGAAATGACGCAACAAGAATTGGCTGAAAAAGTAGGTGTGACCCGACAAACCATCATCGCCATGGAAAAAGGGCATTACTCCCCTTCTCTGGAATTGGCTTTTCGCATTGCATTGGTCTTCGACTCGCCGTTGGAAGAGGTATTCTCTTATGATTCCGAAGATGCTTCAGACTAATCAATCAATAAAATATCATAAAAATTGTCAGATAAACCGACATTACCAATTTGGAGACAAAAAATAATGAAAGCAGTAGTATACACAAAATACGGACCACCGGATGTTCTTCAGCTCGAAGAGGTAGAAAAACCTACTCCCAAGGAAGATGAAGTACTGGTAAAAGTTCATGCAGCATCAGTAAATCCTCTTGACTGGCATCTTATGAGAGCTGAACCGTTCTTGGCCCGTCTAGAGGTCGGGCTTCTAAAACCAAAAAACAAGATACTCGGAGCTGATATATCGGGACGAGTTGAATCAGTTGGCAGAGATGTAAAGCTGTTTCAGCCGGGTGATGAACTGTTCGGGGAGAAATTCCAGGGAGGGAAAGGGTTGGGTGGCTTTGCGGAGTATATATCTGTTCCTGAAAGTTCATTGGCGTTGAAACCAGCCAATATATCGTTTGAGGATGCCGCAGCCGTCCCCATAGCGGCACAGACCGCGCTGCAAGGTCTTCGCGACAAAGGACAGGTTCAGTCAGGGCAAAAGGTTTTGATTAATGGTGCATCTGGCGGTGTGGGTACGTTTGCGGTGCAGATTGCCAAATCGTTCGGAGCCGAAGTAACCGGCGTGTGCAGCACGAGGAATTTGGACATGGTGCGCTCGATTGGCGCAGACCAGGTCATCGATTACACGAAAGAAGATTTCACAAGAAATGAGCAGCGTTATGACCTGATTTTTGATGCTGTGGGAAATCGCTCGGTTTCAGATTATAAGCGTGCTTTAAGTCCCCAGGGAATTTGTGTCATTCCCGGATTTACAACCCTGTCTCATTTGTTCCAAGTTCTCTTCCTGGGAACATGGGTGTCAATGACAGGGAGTAAGAAAATCGGTATGATGGGGACGGTGAAATCAAACAAAAAAGATTTGATTTTTATCAAAGAGCTTCTCGAAGCCGGCAAAATTGTACCAGTCATAGATAGAAGTTACCCGCTAAATGAGGTTCCTGAAGCTATCCGGTATCTTGAAGAAGGACACGCACAAGGAAAAGTAGTAATAACAATTGGAACATAAAATTAGATAATCAGGAGTTTAAAAATGAAAATAAAAATGAAAAAGATCGCTATCGGACTATCCATTACCCTAAACGTCATCATTCTCGCTATAGTAATTTTGGTTTGGTCAGGTATTGCTTTAAATCTCTTGATAGGTTTGTTTGCTCTGCCCACTCATGAAAGGTGGGTTAGTCAATTTGAAGTAATCCGTGTGAAGCCTGGCGATACAGTATTTCTTGGCGACTCTATCACGGAAGGTGGCTCGTGGCACGAACTGTTCCCGGAAAGTAACGTACGAAACCGAGGCATTGGCGGTGATGTTACAATGGGAGTTATCGCGAGATTAGACCAGATTACCGATGGTCAACCTGCCCAGATATTCCTATTGATCGGGACTAACGATCTTTTCGGAGGTGTCTCGCAAACGGATATCGTGGCCAACATAATAAGGATTATTGAAGAGGTACATGACGCATCACCTCAAACAGATGTGTTTGTGCAAAGTATATTGCCCAGATCCGAGAGTTATCAGGAAAGCATTGAGTCGCTCAATTCAGCGTTAGAAACGGCAATAGTTGGAAAAGCAACATGGGTGAATCTATATCCCCTGTTTCTTGATGAAACAGGAAAATCTATAGACGATTCGTTGAGCAACGATGAACTGCATTTGCTTGGGCAAGGTTATATCGTGTGGAGAGATGCCATCGCTCACTTGATAAATAGGAGTTAGTAATTTGAATAAATCAGTAAAGTTTTGGGACAAAAGATCGAGTGAGTATGATCAGAAAGCCAAGAAAAATGAACAGATGTATATCAAGGCTATTGAAAATACTAAAAAACATCTCACTAGCAGCGATACTGTTTTAGAATATGCATGTGGAACAGGAATAATAACTAATGAAATTGCAGGCAATGTGAAAGAGATTCATGCCATTGATACATCCTCCAAAATGATCGAAGTTGCGAAAAGAAAAGCAGACGAGCGTAAAATTGAGAATATAAATTTTATGCAATCATCTATATTTAATGAAAGATTTAAACAAGAATCTTTTGATCTGATTTTGGCTTACCATATTCTACATTTATTAGAAGATGGGCAGAAAGCTATGCAACAGATAAACAAATTATTAAAACCAGGAGGGCTATTTATTTCTGCAACTCCTTGCCTTAGGGAGCAAAAATCATTTTTACGTATTGTACTGCCCCTTCTCATGAAAGTAGGAATAGCTCCATATGTAAAAAGTTTTAAAACCTCTGATTTATATGACTTGATAACTAATGGAGATTTTCAAATTATTGAGGCTGAAAGTATACTTAGCGCTCCCCCAAATTATTTCATAGTAGCAAAGAAGATAGAAGTGACTCAACAAATCACCAGATTAAAGTAAATGGCGGAAGATGGTTTTGTTGAAGTAGCACTGTCCAATAAACGTAGGTTATGACACACTATTTCGCAGTGCCAAAACTCGTTAAATGCAATAATCTTGGGACTTTGATTTTGGGACGTTTATGGGAATGTCCTGAAAACGGTCATTTTTGGGACATCTTCACAGGGAATTACATTTTGTCATAACACTACATAAATCTTTGAATAATAAAACCTTACAATGACTAAAAATCAACCAACGGATTAAGAGTCCTATGCCATCTCTTTAATACCAATGATTACAGAAGACTGATGACCCCGCAGTAACCATTTTTTGTCCCGGTTTGTCCCATAATGCCGATATAGTTAATAAATTTATTTGGTGTCGGTATTCAAGAAAGTCATTGCTGTTGATAAGGTGTTTACAGAAATCAGTGCCATCTAATCACATCTAAAAACAGTATCCCATCAACGCCAAATTTTTTCGTTTAGGCTGAAAACGTTGTATCTTGGTTATTCCGATGTAATCCTAATTAACTGTCCGATTAGCATAGGATTCTCCACAGTATCGAGAATTTGTTTAAGATTAGTTGACCAAAGCACTCTTCAGTTAGATTAAAAAAAGATTGACATCTGGAAATATCAAGTGTATATACACGTATTATGAAAAAACAAAAAGAAAATATAGATTCTAGGCACCTGCCGGACTGTGCATGCTTTAACTTACAAAAAGCAACTCGCGCTGTCTCACAATATTACAGTAAGATCCTAAAACCCTCTGGATTGCGTGGAACACAGTTTACTATTCTTCGAGTACTTGCGGTTATTAATTCCGGTAACATTACGAATATAGCAAACATAATGGTCGTTGATCGGACTACACTAACGAGAAATCTTCGTCCATTAGAAAAACGGAAGCTCGTTAAGATCGTACCGGGAAAGGATCAACGTTCGAAGGAGGTCCGTTTAACCAAGAAGGGAAAAGATACTCTAACAGCAGCGATACCATTATGGGAAGAAGCTCAAAAAAGATTTTCTGAGAAACTAAGCAAGGAAGAATTTCAAAATATCTTCAAATTGATGTCCTCAATTATAAGTGTAGTTAAGGCATGAAATTCTAAAATGTATAAACTTTTTTTAAATATATACGTGTATATACACGTATGAGAAAAATATGATATTAATAATAAGAATACAAAAATAAGATAGAATTATAGAAGGATGCCAAAATGAAACCGTTAAAATATTTAGTGACTTTATTATTGATTACTATGATTTCAAACTTAAATGCACAGGAAAAAGGTGACATCAAAGGAATAGTGATTGATAAAATAACCAAGCAGCCACTCCCGGGAACAAACGTTATGGTGATCGGAACAAAAAAAGGAGCAGCTACGGATATTGATGGTGTCTTTTTCATAAAAAATCTTGAGGAAGATATTTATAAGATAAAAATTAATTTCATTGGCTATCAGAGTTATATTGAGACTGAAGTTAGAGTTATCCGGAATAAAACTACCTATATTGAAGAAATTGAATTGATTCAATCCGTTATCTCAACGGAGGGTGTATCAGTAACTGTAGGTACTTTTCAAGTGGATAGACGAGCGCCTGTTTCTAATTATACCTATTCCAGAGAGGAAATCAGGCGCAGCCCGGGGGCAGCTGGCGACATTTTCAGAGCATTGGGAACCTTGCCCGGTGTCAGCAGTTCCGGGGGTGAATTTTCTGCTTTCTCGGTTCGTGGCGGCAGCCCGAAAGAAAATATTATTCTCATAGATAACATTCCATTTGATAAAGTATCACATTTTAACGGTGGCAGCGAAGAACAGGATAAACAGGGGGGAAGATTCAGTATTTTTGCGCCGAATCTGATTGAAGAAGCAAATTTCCAGGCAGGGGGATTTTCTGTGAAGTATGGCGGGAAAAATGCAGCCTTTCTTGATTTAAAAATCAAAGAAGGGAACAATGAGAATATGACACTTGATGGACGGCTTGACGTGCTCGGATGGGAACTAAATTATGACGGGCCAAGTCAATTTCATAGGAACACAAGTATAGTAATTTCTGCCAGACATCAGGATTTCACAAGAATTCTTGAATTGATCGGTCAGGAGGAATTTGGATCCCCAAGGTTTACAGATATTATTATTAAAACTACGACCAATATCAATCCGAGAAATAAAATCTCTTTTCTTGGAATTTTTGCCCCCGAAAAATTTGACAGGACTACTACCGATGTTTTTGAAAGCGACAATTTTGCTTCAATAGACCTTACAGATTTGGATGAGGGAAAAACTTTGATCGGTTTAAATTGGAGAATACTAACAGGGAAATCGAGCTTTATGAAAAATTCATTCTATTATAGAGGAAATAATCGATTAGTTACTATTGGTCGCGCGAATCCAATAATTAACGGGACGCTTCCTCAATCAGAAAAGGATATTCATAAAAAATACACCGTTAGGCAAGATTACAGCGAGATTGAATTTGGGATAAAAAATGATTTTACTTTCGCACCCAATAGCCAATCGACAATTATTGCCGGGGTTGAAATTAGTCATACAAATTATGATTACAAAAGAACACAATTCGGATTGGATACACTTTACGTTTTTGATCAGGATGATTTCAGACCCGACCCGTCTCAAAAATTTATTGTCAGCAGCCCTGACTTTGTCAATTTTGAGTTTGATGAGTCTAAGATCAATTTGGCTTCCTACGCGGAGTACTCATGGACACCGAGAGAAAAAATTTCATTTAACACCGGTATCCGGTATGAATATAATGAATTTAATAAAAAAAATTATTTCTCACCGAGATTAAGTGCAAAGTATCTGTTGAATGAGAGAACTATACTAAATTTTGCGACCGGGATTTATTATCAAGTATATAAACTGGATGTTTTTAATGCGGGCAAAGCAAATATCATACTGAAGAATGAAAGGGCATATCATTATGTGTTTGGCTTGGTGAGATACTTAAGAGACGATTTGAAGTTAACGACAGAAAGTTATTATAAACACCTTGACGATTTAATTGTCACCAATGATCGTACAAGTGGGATCATGTCAAATACTGGAGATGGATGGGCAGCCGGAATTGATTTGAGCCTCATCAAAAGATTTGTCGGAAAGTTTTACGGTCAGATTAGCTACTCATATGCAAAAAGTGAAAGAGACGACAATTATGGTGATGGTTCATATCCCTCCGATTTTAACCAACCTCACATCTTTAATATACTGGGCGGATACGAGATTAACAAAAAATGGTCAATGGCGGCAAAATGGAAATATGCGACAGGTCGTCCCAAAGACTCATACTTAGTACACGAAAATATTTTCAACGACTCCAATCTTTATAGATTTTCAAAGGAAATCATATCGAATAACACTGACCGGTTACCTGATTTCCACTCTTTTAATATCAGAGTTGACTATAGAAGCCAATTCAAGCATTTTGCTTTAGTCAGCTTTATAGATGTTGTCAATATTTACAATTACTTGAATGTAAATGAAGATCGGTTTTTAGAAATTACAGGAGGCGAAGACCATCGAGGATTGCGAATTCTTCCTACCGCCGGAATGAAAATTGAGTTTTAGTGAAACTGGAACGAAATTATACTATTTAGATTTAAAACAGAAAAAATTAGTATGCCCGATGTGACTTCCCGCTTTTAGCGGGACAAAATCCCGCCGCCAGTGGGGCGACACATAACCTATGGCTTAGAAAGACTATTAGATACATTACTCATCAATAACTTACAGAAAGTGGGACGCAGTAGGGACAATATTCTACTCTAATTTTTGGTAGATTAGTTCTCGAAGGCAAATATAAACAGTCCCAAAAACGGTCGTTTATGAGACACATTATTTAGTGATCAAAACTCACCACATTACCTGCCAAACTCACGACATTAGTAGCTGAATTAATGCAAAACTCACGATATAACCTGAGAAATGTAGTGAGTTTATATGATTGGATATATAAGACATCTTAAATATCCAATTAGGGTTTAAAATAAGGTTATTGGATAGGATTGGATATGGATTTGTGTCCAGTATTGATAACAATTAATCCTTCAAAAATTCTCAGCTGCGCTTTACCGGCTCGAGAGGCAATTTTGCTAATGAAATAGAAAATTATTTAACTGAAAATGAGATATTACGAATCAAAATATTAAACTTATCAATATTAAATAGTGAATCATCGAATCAATTAAACCAAAAACGCAGTAACGTGAGTACATACGAAAATTTGTTTGATGTAATTTCTGCCGAAGTTGTTCGACCTTAGCCCTCACCATATTGGGCAATCTACTAGTAGCGGCAATATCCGAGCGGCATTATCTTGAGTATCAAATAGATATTCCCTGTACTCACCTAGAATAATTCTCTACCCGGACCGGTCTCTCTTCCTGGAGAGATTGTTTCGCAGCAAGGCCAATTATTACCGGAATAAGGCCATCGCGTCCTGTTACGGGTACTTGTCGGTCTTCTCGTATGACCCGGATAAATTCATCAATTTCTGCTTGGTACGACTCTTTGTAGCGCTCAAGGAAGAAATCCATTGGCTTATCCGACATGACACCTTGTGAGGTTTTCAGAACTGATTGAAAGTGAGTTCTGTTCTCTGTGGATATACTACCCTTGGACCCGAATACCTCCACACGCTGATCAAAACCATAGACAGCCTGTCGACTGTTATGTATAAGCGCCATTGTTCCGTCTTCAAGTTTCAGAGTGGTTATGGCAGTATCGATATCCCCACTCTTGCCCATTGAAGGATCTATCAATACTGCGCCGGCTGAATAAACTTCTTCTACTTCACTTCCTGACAAATAACGCACTATATCAAAATCGTGGATGGTCGTATCTAAGAATATACCGCCGGATGTTGCAAGATATTCCGCGGGCGGGAGCACCGGATCAAGGTTTGTGATCCTTATTAAATAATTTCGGCCAGTCTCTCCAGAGTCGATGGCTTGTTTTAGTCGTACCATGTCCGGGTCGAAGCGGCGATTGAATCCCATCTGCAGTTTGACTCCTTGTTGTTCGACCACTCTGAGAG
>SORT01000013.1 GCA_004402895.1 Fidelibacterota bacterium MT.SAG.3
TAATAGGCGGAAGAAGCAACGCCTTGCAACGAATACCCGGTTCAGGAACGGTTATTTCTCCAAGTCGTCTTATGAGCACAAAACCGTTAAGTGGGAATGAAATTTTCAGACAAATACCCGGAATACATGTCCAGGAAGAGGAAGGGTTGGGTCTGCGCGCTAACATCAGTATCAGAGGACTTAATGGTGATAGGAGCCGGACAGTTCTTATGTTGGAAGATGGCGTTCCAATTGCGCTTGCCCCATATGGCGAACCTGAAATGTATTACACTCCGCCCATTGACCGCATGAGCGGCATAGAAATAGTCAAGGGGAGTGGGTCTATACTTTTCGGACCCCAAACTATTGGCGGTGTTATCAATTATATTACAATCGATCCTCGTCTTGCTCCTGAGCGGCGTATGATCATTCAAGGCGGTCAAAACGGATTTTTTCTCGCCCAGGCGCAGTTCGCAAAGAAATACGAAGACACCGCAATGTTGATAAATGTTCTTCGTAAGCAGGCAGATGGAATCCGGGATATCTTTTTTAATGTGACTGATGTCTTAGCAAAGATGACCATCAATACGAGCGCGAGGTCTTCTTTAGGAATCAAGGTTAATGCGTATGATGAAATCTCCAACTCCACATACGTCGGGCTT
Organism: Fidelibacterota bacterium MT.SAG.3; assembly: GCA_004402895.1. Taxonomy (GTDB): domain Bacteria; phylum Fidelibacterota; class SORT01; order SORT01; family SORT01; genus SORT01. The sequence goes on from SORT01000013.1 coordinate 642, forward strand.
ACCCAAAAACTATACGATACAAACCCGAATTATAATCCGGTACCGGATGACCGATTAAAAATTCGTCGATTTTCCACCAGCGCTACACATCAATATAACCTTACCTCGAATTCAGTCCTTAAAACTACATTTTATGCGTATCAAACAACAAGAAATTGGCAGAGACAGGACTATCATTATTCTGACGATGGAACTCAAATCATCGTTGAAAATAGTACGGGAAACCGGAATCGTACTTTTGAAGTAGCAGGAATAGAACCTCGTTTAAAATTTGATTTCAATCTGAACGGTGTTCGCAATGAGCTTGATGCGGGAATCAGGGTACACTTCGAGCAGGCGCATGAACAGCGGATAAACGGGGCGAGTGGAAATTCTAACAGCGGAGTTATTCGAGACGATGAAATTCGCACGGGAAAAGCATTCTCCGCGTTCATTCAAAATCGACTCTTTTTAAGTGAGCAAATTAGAATTACTCCGGGCATCAGGGTGGAAAATTTTTCGTATAATCGAAATATTTCGCGGACAAGGGTAAGAGACAAAGAAGGTAACAACGTTCCCACTGATGTTGATTTGAGGTCTGGTGATGCTCTCTTTGAAATTATTCCGGGTCTCGGAATTAGCTATATACCCGGCAACTCGTTTACACTCTTTGCCGGAGCCTATCGGGGGTTTGCTCCTCCCAGAATAAAGGATGCAATTGCTATCGCGGATGGGGGTTCTCAAGCGGTTTCGGTCCAGCTTGATGCTGAGGAAAGTCTGAATCTCGAACTCGGTACTAGAGCAGAAATATTAACAGGCGTATCATTGGAAGCCACACTGTTTTTCATGGACTTCGAAAATCAGATCATCCCAACGTCTGAATCCGGAGGCGCCGTTACCGATTTGCCAAAAGTCAATCAGGGTAAAACTCGACATAAAGGTTTTGAAGGAAATTTAGGCTTTGATCTCGGCACTCTCTTTAGCAGCAAATCAACCCTGACAGCGGATATAAGTTTCACTCACGTTGACGCTGCATTTTCATCAGATCGTATTATCAACAACGTGAACGTAAAAGGATTCAGGCTTCCATACGCGCCGGAAAACATTTTATCATTACGGTTAAACTACGATCATCAAATGGGATTAAGCTTGCTGTTAAACAGCACTTATGTAAGTGAGCAGTTCGCAGATAATGCGAATACCTTAAAGGGTTCTGCGAATGGACGCATCGGACTCATACCTTCATACCAAATATGGGATTTCTCCGGTCAATACCAATTTCACAATCTACCGTTGAGGGCTTCTCTCTCTGTCAAGAACATATTTGACCGGAAATATATCGCATCTCGAAGACCCGAGGGAATAAAACCCGGTCTGTTTAGGCAAATGATGGTTGGTCTCGATTATATATTTTAATGAAGTATAAAGTTTATTCTCATTAAGTTTTTATGGTGGAGCTGCGACAAACGAGGACATAAAATGGTCGCCGTTGGGATGTCAGTTCTCTACTTCCTCCGTGCGGCTCTCACCCTTTCGTTTTCGTTGAGGTGTTGTTTTCTGAGGCGAACGGATTTTGGAGTGATTTCTAAATATTCGTCATCATGCATGATGCTCATCCCTTTTTCGAGCGTCATCTCTATCGGAGTTGTAAGACGGATCGCTTCGTCTGCTCCTGATGAGCGCATATTTGAAAGCTGCTTTCCTTTGATAGGATTCACGGTGAGGTCGTCTCCTTTTGAGGTATTACCTATCACCATTCCCTCATAGACTTCGATATTTGCCCCGATATAAAGCGAACCCCGATTCTGAAGGTTAAAGAGCGAGAAGCCGAGCGCTTTTCCAGTATTCATCGATATCATCGAGCCGACGCGCCGCCTCTCTATAGGACCTACATGAGGTCGAAACCCGATAACCCTGCTGTACATGATTCCCTCGCCTTTAGTATCTACAATGAATCGATTCTTGTAACCGAGCAGACCACGGGATGGGATCTCGAATACCAGATTTACGCCCCCCTGCTCCGGCTTCATCTCCAACATGTTACCTTTTCGTTTAGAGAGCTTTTCAATTACGACTCCCGTAAGCTCCTCGGGCACATTAACCGTCACCTCTTCAAACGGCTCAAATTTTTTGCCGTTTTCTTCCTTGATAATAACGTGCGGTTGTGAAATTTGAAGTTCAAATCCTTCTCTTCGCAGATTTTCCAAGAGGATAGCGATGTGCATATCGCCCCGTCCCAATACCCTGTAGTGATAGGTGGATGAAAAATCGATTTTCAATCCAACGTTTATTTCCAATTCCTTTTCAAGACGTTCCCGCAGCTGTCGGTTAGTGACATATTTGCCCTCGCGTCCAGCGAACGGAGAGTTGTTTACCAAAAAATCCAAAGAGATGGTCGGTTCGTCAATATCGATTGCGGGAAGCGGTTCCTGGCTTTCGTTTTCGCATATAGTTTCACCGATATAAATGTCTGATATTCCTGCTATCATGACAATATCGCCCGCACTCGCCGAGTCTACTTCTTTCCTGTTGATCCCTTCGAACGTGAAGAGCTTGTTGACCGTACCGGTTCTAAATTCGCCATTCGAGGATTTAATGATAAGTTTGTCCGAGCGGTTGATTCTGCCGTCATATATTCTGCCGATAGCCAACCGCCCGAGGTAATTATCATATCCGAGATTGAAAGTCTGAATTAAGAGTGGTTTGTCTTGTGCGGTTTCGCTCGAGGCGGGTTTAACATGCTCCAAAACAGTGTCTAAAAATGGGCTGAGATCTATTCCTTCATCGTCTAATTTATGCTTTGCTATCCCCTCTCGCGCAATGGCATAGATCGTTGCGAAATCGAGCTGCTCATCGCTTGCGCCGAGGTCTAAAAAGAGTTCAAAGACCAGCTCGTGCACTTCTTCCGGACGAGCCGCCGCTTTATCAATTTTGTTTATCACGACAATGGGTTCGAGTCCAAGTTCGAGTGATTTCTTCAGCACGAACTTTGTCTGTGGCATCGGTCCTTCCTGAGCGTCAACCACGAGTACCACTGAATCGATAGAACGCAGAACCCTCTCAACTTCCGAACCAAAATCAGCGTGACCGGGCGTATCCACAATATTAATTTTGGTGTCTTTATAATAAACTGATGTATTCTTAGCATAAATTGTAATGCCGCGTTCCTGTTCGAGAGCATCGCTGTCCATGGTCACAGTTCCGTCGGTCATATTCGTTTGTTTCATAAGAGCGTCTGTCAAGGTGGTTTTTCCATGATCGACATGCGCAATTATTGCTATGTTCCGTATTTCCATCTAAATCTTAAATCCTTGCCTATTCAATTATATTCACTTTTCAAACCTTGTGTGATTAACCTATATACGACAGAAAGTCAATGAATATTATCTACATAGTATTGGATTATTAATCTAAAAAAAATAATGCTGCAATAAAGCTAAGTTTTTGCAAATGTAATAAGGATGAAGATATTTCTCAAGGCGGATATTATCAGAGGGTTTGGAACGGTGAGAATCTAAGCGGAGAGCAAGTATCCAGCGGGGTTTACTTTTATAGGTATGGTGGTAGATTTTGTCCAGACGAAGAAGATGGCACTCCTGAGGTAGTCTAACCGGGACAGTACGGCACTCATACATAATATTTCTCCTTCATTCTGTATTGAAATGGCTTGATAACCACTGTCTATTTAGTTTATAATTCGTCTCAACGAGAAAACAAACCGAAACGAATCCAGCTGTTCGCCGGTGGCTGACTTCCATATCGGGAAATCAATGTTAATTATACCTGAAACCTTCTCGTTGACTTCAAGATTAAAGCCTAACATTCCATCAATAAACGTTCCCCCGGAATTTGGAGGATTTATTTTGTTCCACTCATCTTTTCCATCGATTCGGGTGGTAAGTTTGAGATATGGAAAAGCATTATTGAAGATTCCGCGCTGTCTGATGGCGTGGATAGTTATCTTCGTGCTTAAACCGGGATTATAACCAACATCGCTTGTTGAGGAATAGATACCCTGCCTGACGGTGGCTCCCATTATAAACGGAAATTCTGACCTGTGCCATGCTTCAAACGAAATATCTGCTAATTTCGTACCGTTGCCGGGAGCAAAGTGCTTGTGTTCTTTGGAATCTGCAAGATCAGAAAACGGATCGTTGTCAAAAGAATTGCCTGTCGGAACTACAAAGTCTGAACCGAAGAACAGTCGCCAGCCGGGACCCAAAAATTGGTTCCTCATGACCCATTTAATACTTAAGCGGACGTCCCCGATTCCGGTAAGACTTTCAGTCCGGTGATGAATGTCTTCCGTGGCGGGGTGTTGTGAGATACGCTTAATCGGTAAATTGGCGTAAATATTGATACGACTTGAAAGCCCGTAGCCTGCAAACAAATTGAATTGGGTTATTTCAAGATTTCCTGAATGTTCTAAGTCAGCGCTGTTATTGTTATTACCGATCAGTTCAGAAGCATATGTATACATTCCCGCGCTTCCGACGAGAAACTGATCTTTCAGGAGACCTATGCCTTCAATTGCGCTTCCGACCGGAAGCGTTAAGTTCCCTCAGAGGGGTCACTGTCCCCACGCAGGAGTTGAATTAAAGATCAGCAGGGCGCTGAATAATAAAAATAATTTATTAAACATTAGGAAATATCCTTCAGAAAGTTCTGAACAGCTCCAAGACAGCAAACACCTTCCGGGTTTTTCCGTTCACACTCGCAATTTCCTGCTCTTACTTCCTCTCCGATCTCCTCAAGAGCCGTTGAACTACCCGTAGTTCTGATTTGATCCGATAGGCGCTTCCGTGTCCAGTCATAACAATAGCAGACATTTACATCTTCACCTTTGTCTTTGGCGAAGACTTTCACACTGAGGTCACTTTTCTCGAATAGCGGTACATCTATGTTAGAAAAATAAACAACCGGACAATCATGGTCGCTGCAAAAATAATACTGAACATCTTTTGATATCAGATCTCTCTTATCATGAACGATTAGGTTTTCCAATGTTTCGTGAAGAACTTTCTTCGATAGAGTTCCTGATTGAGGGCATTCGGCTTTGGTAGGAGCATCAATGTTTTCCGGAACAACAGCACATCCGCATGAATCGACTTCAAGAGAATTTGCTGAATCTAAAACTTCATTTTCTATATTTTTATCAGTCAATATATTTTCTCCTAACTAAGCGATCAGTACCAGTATTTGAGGGATAAACAGAAAAACAACAGCCACGCCGCCGGTAATCCCAAGTATGATCCTGTTAATTTTCCTTTTTTTAGCAGCTTTGTCCATGTCGCATTTGCCATCGATACATATTTTATCCAGAGGCCTGTTAACCAAATAGTAAGAGATACCGATTTGAATCGTGGTAATGACAATTAACAAAGGTCTATATTTCTCGAAGCTGGCGCCAAATCCTATACCGCCCACACCAAGAAGAGTGAATGTTAAAGGACCGATACAGCAACTCGATGCAAGAAATGCTGTAAAAATTGATCCCAAAGATGCAAATAAATTATTAATCTGTTAAGCCTCCCATTTTCACAAAGTTTACAAGGATATTCGCGAAAGAATTATTCGAGATAGAATAGTAGATAGTTGGAGACTCCTTACGCGTTTTGACAAATCCGATGTCCTTCAGTTTTCTTAGCTGATGGGATACACGAGATACTGATTGTCCTAATATATCGGACAGATCGCATACGCAGAGCTCGCCTGCTTCAGAGAGAAGAAAAAGAACCTTCAATCTTGTTTCACTGCCTATTGCGCTGAAAACAGCTGCGCTATCAGCCAGATCCGGCCTATTCAAGAGTTTGAGTTGAAGATCCCTGAGTAGATCGATATCGACATCTTTGCGAGTGCAGTTTAGATTTGTCAGTTCAGCTACTAATGTCATTATTTTCCTTGTATTTGATATTATATTCAAATAGATTTACGCATGATATGAAGATATGTTTCAAGAATAATAGTGTCAAGCTATATATCAGTGCATAAAACATTAAAATTAATGAAACATAAAAAGATTTGGTTCGTAACTATATTTGAATGAAAGTTCAAATGAATTGAATAAGGAGAGAAAATGTACATAGAAAAAGAGCTGATTGATTTTCAATCAGATGTGATAGAAGCAAGTAAAACAACGCCCGTGTTGGTTGATTTTTGGGCAGAATGGTGTGGGCCATGTGTGCAGCTGAGTCCGACATTAGAGAAATTAGCAGAGGAAGCCGGTGATTCATGGACTTTACTAAAGGTAAATACTGAATCGCAGCCGGAATTGGCTGCTGAATACGGAATACGTAGTATTCCGAATGTCAAACTGTTCGTAAACGGTGAGATTTCGGGAGAGTTTGTCGGCGCTCTTCCGGAGGAAGAAATTAAGCGGTGGCTTGAATCGAATATTCCCGATAAAAGCGGTATAGAAAAGGTTGAAGAAACAAGTTCAGCTTAAAAAGGGATGAATGGTTAAATCTGTTTGACGGAACGTACGGTGACAAATTGAGACCCTAAAACGCTCTCTAATTTGTCACCGGTTTCGTTAAGTTAAAAATATTCAATTTTCTAAACCTGAATCGGCTTGTTTAATTTCTTGACTTGAACATCATACTGATTATGTTCATACTAATTAAGTAACCTATTGAAAGTACAAACGTGCTGAATCCAAACTTAATTCAATTTACAATTTAAAGTAATACGTCCTTTAAAAAGGAGAAGTTTCTTGTTTAGTATCAGAGGAAAGTAGTCTGAGAATAAAGAAGAGTCTTCATCAAGTTAAGGAGTATCTATCATGATAAGTCGTAGAAAGTTTTTAGTTTTAGGCAGTGTTTTTGCAATGTGGCCATACGGTTGTACCACGAAGAAACCGAAATCAACAGGGATCATGGTCAATGATATTCATTCACAGCTGAACGCGACGATCGTAAGCCGTATAGAGAATGTGAATTCGATAGAGTCTATTCGAAATGCCATCAAAATCGCACGGAGTGAAGGCAAGGCGGTTTGCGTTTCAGGTGGGCGGCACGCAATGGGGGCACAGCAATTTGCCACCGACGCAGTTTTGGTTGATATGACTAAACAAACGCAGGTATTGGATTTCGATTCGGAGAACGGCATAATCGAAGTCGGGTCGGGTATCGAGTGGCCGGAATTGGTTGAATACTTGCAAAATGCGCAAGAGGGTCAGTCTCGGCAATGGGGAATCGTTCAAAAGCAAACCGGAACGGATAGATTGAGCATTGGTGGCGCTCTCGGGGCAAACGCCCACAGCAGAGGCTTGCTCTACAAACCGATTATCCAGGATGTGGAATCGTTCCTCCTTATCGATGCCGAAGGTAATGAACTCAAATGCAGCCGGGATGAAAACAGTGAGTTATTCAAGCTGGCGATCGGCGGATACGGTTTGTTCGGTGTAATCGCCACCGTGAGACTTCGTCTTGCACGCCGGGTAAAGATTGAGAGAATCGTTGAAGTCATTGACATAAAAGATCTGTCGTCCTCTTTTGAGAATCGGATCGCAGATGGGTTTATGTTCGGTGATTTTCAATATTCTACAGATATCAAAAGCGATGATCTGTTCCGGAAAGGAGTTTTCTCATGTTACAAACCGGTACCCGATTCAACGCCGATAGAAGATAGTCAAAAGAGACTGGCGAAGGGGGATTGGAGCAGGCTTTTGCAATTGGCACATGTTGACAGGAATCGGGCGTTTCTTGAGTATTCGAGCTATTATCTAACGACAATAGGTCAGATTTATTGGTCTGACCTGCACCAAATGAGCAGCTATATCGATGATTATCATGCACTGTTGGATAAACAATTGGAACGCGAGGTAAAAGGCACCGAGATGATAACGGAAATTTATGTTCCCCGGAATAAGCTGGCTGATTTTGCGGATGACGTTCGCAAGGATTTTAAGGAGCATGATGTGAATCTGATTTACGGGACGATCAGGCTGATCGAGAAAGATGACGAAAGCTTCTTAGCGTGGGCAAGAGAGTCTTGGGCTTGCGTCATATTCAATTTGCACGTAGATCATACTGAAGCGGGCAAGGAAAAGGCAGCTATCGATTTCCGGAGGCTCATAGACAGGGGAATAAAGTATGGAGGAAGCTATTTCCTTACATATCACAAATGGGCGAGCCGCAAACAGGTGGAAACCTGTTATCCACAATTCGTCGAATTTCTCCGCCTGAAGAAGAAGTACGATCCCCAAGAACGGTTCCAAAGTGATTGGTACCGTCATTACAAAGAGATGTTTGCAGACGTGTTATGATCAAATGCAACTCAAGAACAGGATAGGTCTCGGTAGCGTGTAATGAGTCAGAATGATAACGATCTGCTTATCATCGGAGCGGGTCCCGCTGGATTGGCAACAGCATATGCTCTTAAACAACTCGGCATAGAATGCCGTGTGATCGAACGCGGAAAGCAGATTGGTTACGCCTGGACGCAAACTTATGAAAGCCTGACGCTGCACACGGGGAAGCATTTTTCCCATCTCCCCGGGATGAAGTTTTCGTCATCGACTCCCCTATTCCCGTCAAAAGGTAATCTATTAGACTATCTGTCCGGCTATGTTGACAGGTTCAAGTTAAACATTGAAACGGATTGCAACGTAAAACAGGTAACACATGATGATAACGGCTGGAAAGTCGATACATCACGAGATGAGAAGAGAACGAAAATTCTGGTAATAGCCACGGGAATTATTTCCAATCCGTTCGTTCCTGCTTTTGACGGTCAGGAGAATTTCAGCGGCAGAATTGTACACAGCGCAGCGTATCGGAAGCCGGAGGGATACAAAGGCAAACGAGTCTTGGTAATCGGTATCGGCAATTCCGCCGCTGAGATAACGGTGGAGCTGGCGCGAAACGGGATAGACGTGACCATCGCCGTTCGATCCGGGGCGAATGTGGTGCCGCTAAAACTTTTCGGCATACCGATCCAGTATCATTCCGTTCTTGTACAAAATCTTCCGCGAAGTGTGCGGGACATGATGGTCAGTGCGATGGAGATGTTAACAAAAGCTCTGAAAGGTTCGCCGGTATTGCCAAAACCTTCCTATTCCGTACTCGATAGACAGCCAGTGATCGGCTTTAAAATCGTAAGCGAGATACGGGATGGAAGGGTAAAACTGAGAGGCGGGATCAAGGAATTTACTGAGGGTGGCGTGGTCTATGAAGATGGAGAGAAGGAAGAATTTGATGAGGTGATATTAGCGACAGGTTTTCGGTCGGCGTTGGGCATGTTTGGCGGGAACATATCGCTTGACGAAAGAGGTTTTGCACAACGCGACGGCGTGATCAGCGTTGATCATCCGAATCTTTATTTTGTAGGACATAATTACGGCACTATCGGGGGACTGCGCAACATCTATCACGATTCACAGTTGACAGCGCGTTTGATCGGTGAAAAGTACGCTACTTTAAAAGCATGAAGTGTCATGCCTCATAACATTAGACTACACGGCTGTAAGTGCCGCATAAAAAGAGAAACGTTGCGAGAACAGAGTGGAAAAGGATCGGAATAGATTCGCCGAACCATCGCTGTTCAGGATGACGTGTCATCTTGATTATGTAGCGAATGACCATGGCGGAAAAATAGATTATGCTGAGAATAATAAGCGCTGTAGAAGTTGTAGGATCAGTTACGAAGAAAAAGCCTGATGCGCGGGTAAAATCATAGACGATCATGGTCATGAGCATTATTATGGTGAATTGGGATGGTAGCAGAAGGTAATATGGCATCACACCGGAATACCATTCGCTCATCGGAGGAAGCCAACTGACTTGGTATATTGCAACATATATCTGCCCGAGTACCCTGAGAATGAAGAGTAGAAGAAATGTCCAAAGGAGTATCAGATAAATCAGATGCATAAGCGTGAATTAAGAATTTGTTTTGCTGGAATTGGACGGATCATAGAATCATATTATGGCATTGACATGAATATTTCAATCACAATTTCAAAAATCATAATTCGTTAGGCTCATTAGTGATGCAGCTATCAGAACCTATGACAATGATAACCGATTACCTGTTAGGGGGGTGGACATTCTATTTAGCTTTCAAACTCATTCGTAAAGGCATGAGAGCTAGTCAACGGAGTATCATCCTCTGGGGACTATCGTTCGTTGCGACAGGAATTGCGGCGCTGATAGGGGGAACTTCGCACGGATTCGCGCTCTATTTCGGGACTGTGACAAAAGCGGTTATCTGGACAGCTACGCTGATTTCAATAGGATTCGCCAGCTTATTTCTTCTTTCGGCGGCGATAATCACAACTTTTAAGAAGCCGCTGCGGGATTGGCTGATAGCTGCTACCGCTCTGAAATTTGTTCTGTTTGCAATCTGGATAGTTTCACACAGCGAGTTTAAGTATGTGATTTACGATTATGTCCCGGCAATGATAGGGGTTCTGATACTCAAGCTATATGGAAAGTATAGCCACGGCGATAAAAGCGCTACCTGGATCATATCGGGTATTTTAGTTTCATTCGGCGCTGCAGCTGTTCAGCAGAGCGGATTCACGCTGCATGAACACTTTAACCATAATGACCTGTATCACGTTATACAGATGGGAGCAATATATATACTCTATAAAGGCGGAATTCTATTATTGGATGCCGGCCGTGATTTTTTACGAGAACAAGAGTGATAAAGACTCTCCTTATATCTGACGAGGTACATTCGGGAGTATTTGGTTTATCTACTTGACATAGGCTAAATAATTATTATATTGCCTCAGTATAAGAAGATTTATGGAAGTTGCTAAATGATGGATTTAAATTTAGCTAAATATATCAATTGAAGAAATACGTTTTTTACAAAGGAGAGTTAGCTATGCTTAATCGATTTCTTTTTATCGTTCTTTTAATCTCGTTAGTTACAGTGGGTTGCGAATATAGTTCTCAACCTGAGACCATTATCGATTCTCTGCCTCAGCAAGACGCGATGCTTAGCGCATCGTTGGCAAAGGCAGCGGCAGGAGGGCGAGTGTTCATCGTTTTTGATGACAAAGCTGATCCTGATCTTGTCGAGAGTCTTGGAGGCAGAGTCGTTTACAGTTATCAAATTGTTCCTGCGGTCGCGGCGACAGCGCCCGGTGATGTGATCTCTCAATTAGCGGTCCACCCTCGCGTCGTCCGTATCGAGCCTGACGGAAAAGTTCATGCTATCGATGCCGAACTTGACAATACCTGGGGAGTAAAGCGAATCGGAGCCGGTATTGTACATGACGGGGGGAATAAAGGGAGTGGTGTGAAGATCGGGATTATCGACAGCGGAACAGACTATACCCATCCGGACCTTGACGGTAATTTTGATCCGAATAATTTAGGCAGAGACTTCGTGAATGATGATGATTATCCTATGGACGATAATGGTCATGGAACCCATGTCGCCGGCACTATCGCCGCAGAGGACGACGGCGTTGGCGTGGTTGGTGTTGCCCCGGAGGCAAGCCTTTATGCCCTAAAGGTTTTGAATAGCAGCGGAAGCGGCAATTGGAGCGACATCATCGCCGCGCTGGATTGGGCTGTTGCTAACGGCATACAAGTCACTAACAACAGTTATGGAAGCAGTAACGATCCAGGCTCCACAGTGGAAGCAGCTTTTGAAAATTCAGCGGCGGCAGGAATTCTTCATGTAGCAGCAGCAGGAAATGCCGGCAACCCTCCCGGGAGAGGAGACAATGTAGGATATCCTGCGGTGTATGGGTCGGTTATTGCAGTGGCTGCTACCAATCAGGATGACAATAGGGCATCCTTCTCCAGCACCGGGTCGGAAGTAGAGCTTTCTGCGCCGGGCGTGAAAATCAACTCCACCAAGTTAGGGGGTGGATACGTTGAATTTAACGGCACTTCGATGGCATCCCCTCATGTGGCTGGAACGGCGGCTTTAGTGATTGCTGCCGGTATATCAAATGTCCGTGCGCAGCTGCAAACGACCGCTGACGACTTAGGTGTTACAGGAAGAGATCCACTGTATGGATATGGACTTGTAGACGCAGATGAGGCGGCCGGATCGCCGCCACCGCCCTCAAATGATCCTCCTACGGTTTCCATTACCAGCCCGGCTGATGGTTCCACCTTTGACTCGGGAGCCACGATTAATTTTGCGGGAACGGCTAATGACACGGAAGACGGCGACCTCACGGCAAACCTTGTTTGGACCTCCAGCATCGATGGTCAGATTGGCACCGGGGGCAGCTTCTCGACTACAACCCTCAGCGATGGCGACCACACGATCTCTGCAGAGGTAACGGACTCCGGCGGCGAGAAGGCGAGTGCTTCAATTGGTATTACAGTTGGCGCGCCAGCCGTTAATAACAACGACATTTACGTATGGGCTATCGACTTCTCAGAGAAACACTACGGTCGAGGCGGTTCCAAAACAGACCTCATGACCATAGTAACGATCCACAGGGATTCGGATGGGGATGGAGTCGCCGAGGATGCCGATGAACCAACGTCGCAGGCGCGAGTGGAAATGAAGCTAAGCAAGAGTACAGATGAGTCATGGAACTTCGCAGGCGATACGGGAAGTGATGGAAGTGTGACGTTTACGCTGAAATCAGCCCCGAATGGAACATACACAGCTACCGTGACCAACGTAACGCACGGCACCTACGTCTATAACTTCTCTCTAAACGTGGAGACGAGCGACACACATATAATACAATAATCGAAAGGAAAATTAATTAATTCTCTGGGGCGCTTAGTCAGCGCCCCTTTTTATAGCTTACAGGATGAGAATGCGAGGATATTTCTTCAGGGTTCCCCTTCTGATGCACCGGATTTAGCGGTGCTGAACGCCGCAGGCGCGGGGATTAATTTTTCACTCGCGGCTGGTAATAGCGGTAAAGACGCAAACAACTATTCTCCGGAGATATCTTCTTTACGCCCAAAAGTGATGTAACTCACAAAGATATAGTTTTTTCTTAATAAATTATTGACAGTAGTATAAATTAAAGGGATAAATATGCTAAAAACTGAAGTAACATTACCAATAATAGTCTTTGCTACATTGCTGATGATAGCCGGCTGCGACAACAGTTCCGAACCCACTGAAACTACAGGAACATTCAATGTATCGATAACTGACGCGCCTGCGGCTTTTGATGCTGTTAACATAACATTCAGCGAAGTTTCTGTAATACCATCAGATGGGCAGCCTATTATAGTAAGCGATGCGGTTCAGACTATAAATTTGATTGAATGGAGTAATGGGCTTTCTACGCCGTTAGGAAGTATCGAGTTAGAGGCTGGAACTTATAACCAAATTCGGCTGATAATAGATTCCGCTTCGGTCGTTATAGACGGTGTCAAATCATCAGTACAGGTTCCCAGCGGGGCTCAAACAGGCTTGAAATTGACACATCAGTTTACATTGGAAGCAGGCTCTACATATAACTTGATGATCGATTTTGACGCCTCAAGATCGATTGTAAGCACAGGCCCACCGGCAAATCCAAGTTATCTGCTGAAGCCGACCATACGGTTGGTCGCCGTAGCAACTACAGGCTCTATTTCGGGCACTGTTACAACCTCCGGTGACGTTCCGGTAGCGCTGTCACTAATGGGAACTGATACTATTTCAACCGTTTTCGTGGATACATTATCAGGAGAATTTCAATTAGCGTTCCTTGAAGCTGGGTTATATAATGTGGTGGTAGAAGATACAACCGGCGCCCGTTTTGATACGACAGGCGTTGAAGTGGTAGCTGGAGCAGATGCCGATCTTGGCGCAATAGAATTAATTAAATAACAATACAATCATGGAGGTCGATTGATGAAGCAATTGTTACATAAAGTTTTTTACCTATCCATTCTGTTAAGTTTGATAGGGATCAACGGTTTTACCGGGATGGCTTCTGCGGGTGATTTGAGTTTGACTATCTCACCGGAGGACACGAGCCTCTTTCTTGGAGACACTGTTCAGTTTAGTGCAGAGGTCACCGACAGTTCCGGCAATCTAATTGACACTGTTCTAATCTGGGAGGTAGTGAGTGGAAATATCGGAACTGTGGATTCAACTGGATTCTTCGTTGCCACAGAAGTGGGCATGGCTTTTGTAGAAGTTTCGTTTGGTGATGTAAATACGTCAGCGTCGGTTATTGTTCAGGATACCACGACCGATACGACAGGAATTCAAATAATCCGAATAATTCGTCCCAGACTGGCGTCCCCTGCACCTCCGGATACTTTAATCATTAATGAGGGCGATTTCTACAAATTGACCGCGTTCATATATCCAATGAATGTGCTGAATGGCGGAATATTGCATTTTCAGCTAGGCTCCCTGAAGGAAGACATTACACTTAAAATAGAAATACCTTCCTTTGTTGAACAGGTAGGCGGTGATTCGTTATCATATCCGCCTGACATGGTAGCGGCTGTCAGCTTCGACGTATATGTGAACGATACCTTGATCTCACCATATTATTTCGAGGAACCGGTGAAGGTATCCATTCCATTCAAACGCGGTTTGTTAACACATCTCGGAATATCACCGGAAGATATTGGAGCATTTTTCTATGATGACAGTTTGGGTTATGATACGACAGGTATCACAAACGTAGTTGTGGACAGCGCCTCAAACAGGATATTCGCGGACATAATCCATTTCACTAATGTTGTGCTAGCTAAAAGTGAAACTGTAACCGGAATTGATGCCGGTAATGATAGGTTTATTCCTAAAAATATCGAATTGTCTCAAAATTATCCGAATCCGTTTAACCCTGAAACGGTAATAGAATATTCTATACCGGAAGCGAGTAAGGTATCATTAGTAGTGTATAACTTGCTCGGCGAAGAAATTGCAAGGTTGGTGGATAGCCATATAGCATCCGGTCAACACAGAGTCACTTGGAATGCCTCAAATGTTGCCTCTGGTATTTATTTCTATCGGCTGCAGGCGGGAGATCTAACGCAAACAAGGAAGATGCTGCTGCTCAAGTAAAAAAGTTCAAGGCAATGGCTTAGTTGGAAAGGCGGCTTGAAAGAGTCGCCTTCCATTTTGATTATAAGAAAAGGTTTTATTGCAGCTCTGAATTAGACGGGTAAGAGATATAAATATGTCCTACAATAAATCTTTCATTCGAGTATATTGTAATGTCACTCTGACTAAAAAGTAAACAGGACTGAGATAATCATGGTTAAGAGTAAAGCGACATCTGTTGAGGAATACATATAACAGGCAGCCGCTTGGATATATCAGTCTGGCATCTCAGAAGAATTATATGGCGCTGTATCTGATGAACGTTTATAGCAATAAAAAGATAGAATCGAATTTTAAAGATCGGTACATTGCTTCCGGTAAAAAGCTTGATATGGGAAAATCGTGTGTCGATTTAAAAAGTTGGACGACTTACCGCTTGACCTGATCGGCGAAACTATCGCCATGACTTCCGTGGATGAATATATTAGTGTGTATGAGGAGTCGCGGAACAGTTAGGATATTTTATTAAGTAGTGACTTCTCAAAAAGTTATCACGCTACGTATATTCTCGCCGTCAAAACTTTGCAGACTATCAAGAACTTCGTTGATCTCTTTATCGTTGAGCGGGATTTTTTGTGTCAGAGTCGATGAGAGATCCAAACTGCCATTCTGAGATAACTCGATCAAATGTGGTATTTCGCCGGCTAAATGATCCGATACACCGATAATTTCAGCTTCTTTTTTGATCAAATTTTGGTAAACGTCTATCTCCACCGGACTATTGCCAAGCCCCACCAATACCGCCCTTCCGAACAGGGATAACGATTCAATAGCCTGTCTGATTGTTTTTGGAAGACCGATGAGTTCAAGCGCTACATCCACCCCTACGCCTTTTGTAAGCCTGTTCAGTTCAGCAACCGGATCTATTTTGGAGGCATTTATCGGCAGCGCGCCAAGCCGCTCTGCCAATTTTAGCTTTGAATCATTCAGATCAATAGCAAATATTTTTGAAGCGCCGAAGGTCCTCGCCAGTTGAACCGCCGATATTCCAAGACCACCGACTCCGAATATAGCCACACTCTCCCCCTCTTTAAGTCCTGCTTTAATAAGCGCATGATAGGACGTTGCGCTTGAGCACATCATTATCGCTCCATGTTCAAAGGGGATTTCGTCTGGAAGGAGAAATACATTTTCTTGCGGCAGTGAAATGTATTCCGCATAACCGCCGTCCCTGTCTTTCCCCAACATCTCTCCCGTGATGCAGAATTGTTCCCGCCCTGCCTTACAATGCCGGCAGGTTCCGCACGTAACAAGATAGTGGAGACAGACACGGTCGCCTTCACGAAAGTTTTCAACGTCTGCACCGGTTTTTTCAACAACACCGGCGATCTCGTGACCTAAGGTCAGGGGAAGTTTTGAAACGGGAGCTGTGCCTGATCGGTAGTGCGCGTCTGAATGGCAGATGCCCGCTGCCTTAACGGCTACAAGCAGGTCGCGTGAGCCGATTTCAGGAATATCTACTTCGCGAAGTTCGAGAGGCTGTCCTAAATTAATTAGTTGTATTGATTTCATTCTTTAAAATGAACTTATAATTAATATAAATATGGTAGCAGAATTCAATCTCAAGCATGTAACCTGACATTATAAAGATAAGAATAATACTCATTACATTCGTTAAGGATTTTGTCATATTTTGGATCAAGTTTTTCTGATTTCGGTTTGTATTCGCCGAATCCTGTTGAATTCGCAACAGAATCATACCAATGCTCAGCCCAAACTCCATCGGTTGATCGAATACCTTTTTCCCACTTTAGCATTTTGTCCGTAAATTTGATTCCTATTTTATTACATAAAAGAGTGAGCGTTTTTTGAGGATCCAAAAGCAGATCCCTTGCATCTATGACAGGCGGAGTTTTTCCGGATAACTCACTTACAAGTTCAAATATTTTAACAATTTGGGGGAAACCTGTATCCTCAAGAGTTACCGTATCATTTTTCTTTATGTATGAGAGTATTACTTCAATAGGCTCTCTGATTAAAAAACAGTTCTCTAAGAGTGAGAGCCATTCCATATTCATATAATGAATCATATGATGCGCCATATGTTTTTGATACCAAATGTTATAATTATCCGGCAGTGGTGCTGTAATTTCATCAACAATTTTTTGCCAATCGGTTTCGGTTGAATTTATGATCTCTTCCCTTCCGGGATGCATAAGACCAGTTTTAGTTAAATAATATCCATAGAATGGCTCATCGCTGACGAGAGCATCTCCTCGAGCCTCAAAAGCCCTCATCATCGCGGTGGAGATATTTCTTGGGCCGGACCACATGGCAATTCTGAGCGACCGCTTATCCATTATGGAGGAAATTCATTATCGATAAGTTCGGAGTAAAGGTTCTGCAATTTTTGGGTAATTTCACCCCTCTTACCGTTGTTAATTATTCTGCCGTCAACTTCTTTTACCGGAATGACTCCGGCAAATGTTCCTGTTACAAATGATTCATCAGCAGAGTAGACTTCCATTAACGAAAAATCCTTTTCGTAAACCGGAATATTATTCTCACGGCAAAGTCGGATGATGTTACCTCTCGTCACACCGTTCAAGCAATAGTTGGGTGTTGACGTCCAGACTTCATTCTTTTTTACAATGAAGAAGTTCGTAGAGTTACAAGTCGAAACAAAACCATGAGGGTCAAGCATCAATGCCTCGTCATAGCCTGCTTTATCAGCCTGAATACATGCAATAATGCAGTTTAGCTTGGACAAAGAATTTAATTTCGGGTCTTGTATGTCGGGGTAAGATCGATGTACATGAACGGTGAAAAGTCTCAACCCTTTTGTTTTTGATTCATCGCTCGCAATTTTGAATTCCGGTATAATAACTAACGTTGAATCACCGACATTTGCGGACGGATGCTGAAATGGTGTTTTCTTTAAACCTCTGGTCAGTATAAGTCTGATGTGGACGCCTGAGGTCATTGAGTTCGCTTTAGTTGTATCAAGCACTGCTGCTTCAATTTTAGATAGCGACATTCCCAATTCAATATCCAGAGCTTTAGCTCCATCGGATAACCGTTCAAGGTGATCTTTTCCGAAAACCAATTTGCCATTATGGAGCCGTATTCCTTCCCAAACTCCGTCACCAAGCAAAAATCCGCTGTCAAACACTGAAATCTTTGCCTCACTGCGGGGAAGAAGTTCACCATTAATGTATATCAGGATATTGTTATTCCGTTCGTCATCCATATAGTCATGAGTGCCTATTGGCATATATCCTCCAAAATTTTGCGAATCTAAATATGATTCAATATTAGGTCGTACGGAATATTATAGCACCAAAATTTATTTTTTCATAAAGATACATTTGCATCAGCTGTTAGTAAAATCCTAATCCTTGCAGGGATGGTAGGATTTTCTTTATCTTGTCTTGATAAAGAAATATCATTGCTAATATTTGGAGTATTTAATTGAAGAGTCTTTGGGATGTCAAAGAAGGGAATAAATTTTCCGATAATCCCCTCGCTATGAGGGTTTACAGCTCACGCTTACTCGGCACGGAATCGGAGTTGGTCTTGCATGGCGGCGGAAATACTTCAGTAAAAACAACTGAGACAAATATATTCGGCGAGAGCGAAGAGATAATTTATGTGAAGGGGAGCGGCTGGGATTTGGCAACGATTGAACCGGCAGGATTCGCGCCCGTTAAATTAAATCTCTTAAAGAAGATGGCGCAACTATCTGATCTGAGTGATTCCGATATGGTAAAATATCAAAGAGCGGCAATGACAGAACCGAATGCTCCGAATCCATCCGTGGAAGCGGTCTTACACGCTCTGATTCCGTTTAAGTTTGTTGATCACACTCACGCTGACGCAGTTGTGACCATTACAAACAGTCCTGGCGGTGAAGAGAAGATCCGTGAAATTTATGGAAATGAAATGCTGATAGTTCCTTATGTAATGCCCGGGTTCATATTAGCTAAAAAAATCCATGAAATGACCAAAGATTTAAACTGGGAAGAATGCAACGGAATGATTCTGATGAGTCATGGAGTATTCACTTTTGACGCTGATGCTCAAGAGAGTTACCGAAAGATGATAGCTGTAGTCACTAAGGCGGAAGAATATATAGAAAGCCGGAAGGCGAACTCGATAGCCGCTTCAAAAACTGACGGAGAAAATCTGAAAACATTATCGGAGATCAGAAGAGAAGTAATGAGCCTATCTAATTCTCCTTTAATAGCGCGATTAAACATGGATCCCGGGGCGGTAGGTTTTTCCAAATTACAGGACGTTGATTCGATAGCTACCAGGGGACCGCTTACACCTGATCATATTATCAGAACAAAACAATTTCCCGTTATTATCGGAGAGGACCCCGCTAAAGAGATTGAGAATTTTTCGGATGTCTATAAGGAATATTTCAGCAGGAACAACAAATCGGATTTGATTCCGCTTAATTCTGCTCCGAATTGGGCAGTCTGGAAAGGGCAGGGAACGATCGCATTCGGTAAAAACATCAAAGAATCGAATGTCATCTCTGATATAGTTGAGCATACTATAAGCGCTATACAGAGAGCAGAAGCGCTTGGAGGTTGGAAAGCGCTTCCCGAAAAGGATCTTTTTGAAATAGAATATTGGGACTTGGAACAGTCAAAACTCGCCAAAAAAGGTAATCCTAAGGAATTTGAGGGTAAGATCGCAATCGTGACAGGAGCCGCCAACGGAATAGGAAAGGCAACTACCAAAGCGTTGCTTGAAAAAGGCGCAGTTGTCGCTGCTCTTGATATAGACCCGGCAGTCAAAAGTTTATTCGATGGCGAAGAAACGTTGGGGATCGAATGTGATCTGACCGATGAGTCGGCTGTTCATGATTCGGTTGAATCGGTTGTTAGGAAGTTCGGGGGGCTTGATTTAGTTGTGAGTAACGCCGGAACATTTCCGTCCTCAGAAAATATAGAGGAGATCACTTCTGAATCTTGGAATAAGAGTCTGAATATTAATCTTACAAGTCATCAACTTTTACTGAAAACAACCATTCCGTATCTGAAAAATGGATATGAACCGAATGTAATCTTTGTCGCTTCAAAGAACGTCGCGGCGCCCGGACCCGGAGCAGCTTCATATTCGGTCGCAAAGGCGGGTCTCACTCAGCTAGCCCGGGTGGCTGCGCTGGAGTTAGGCTCTTTCGGAATCAGGATAAACGTCATTCATCCCAATGCGGTGTTCGATACTTCTATATGGAGTGAGGAAATCATTAAGGAAAGAGCCGAAAAGTACAAAATGAGCGTGGATGAATACAGATCCGATAATCTATTAAAGACTGAGATCAGATCAGAAGACGTCGCAAATTTAATTTGCGCGATGGCAGGGAGCGCTTTTGCAAAGACAACAGGAGCGCAAATCCCGATAGACGGAGGGAATAAACGGGTGATTTAGGCACTTTCAATATCAGAGAGAGAAAATAAAATCGTTCCAAGCGAATTTTTTGCACGGGCGATTTTCTATTTCTATGGTTAAACGTTTATGAATACGGAGCGTCTAACAATACAGAAACGATAAATATTATGAGATTGAATATGAAATATTGGATGAGCATTGGATTTGTTGTTCTATTGGCAGCTTGTGGAAATGAGGATTTCAAGAGTAAATGGCGAACCGATGAAATATATATTGACGGCTCCAATCGTGATTGGGCGGATAATCTTGTATATAACAAAGATAACGATATTGCCATTGGAATCGCTAACGATGAATCGAATCTTTATATAAGTATCAGCTCAACTGATAGAGGGATGATTCAAAAAGTTCTGAGGGGCGGGTTTACCGTTTGGTTCAACGGTAAAGGCAACAAGGATAAAACTATCGGTATCAGATACCCGATAGGCAATAAGGGCACGGATTCTCCGCTCAGGGAGCGTTTCGATCGGTATGGAACTGACGAATATCCAAGTGATCAGCCGTTAGAAAGGTTCAAAGAAAGATGGGAAGAGTTTGAAATAATAAAAGATAATGAAGATACGGCGTTACGGATTCCAATTGACAACGAAATAGGTATTGAGGTCAGCAGTTCGTTCCATGAAGGAATGTTCGTTTATGAATTAAAATTTCCTTTGAATGAGAATACAGAATCTCCATATGCTATCGGTGCCGGGGAAAGCGAGGCTATCGGAATTGGTTTTGAAACGGAGAAAATGGGATTTAAGGACAGAATGAATAGAATGAATCGGGGGGGATTCTCGGGTGGTCGCGGAGGAAGAGGAGGTATGGGAGCAGGAGGGGGTAGAGGAGGAGGAAGAGGAAGAATGAATGCCGGTAACATCCCTAAGTCGATGGAACCACTCAAATATTGGATTAAGGTTGAGTTGGCAAAGGCAAATAGCTGAATCGGTTTGAGATAAAGAGTCAGATGATAACGAAGGAGGATGATAAATGCGGCAAAAACAAATGAAAACGTATATGATAGTATTGGCGGCAACCGGCATATTCATTGTCGGTTGCTCCGGTACGCAGAAAAATATATATCTTGAACCGGGTAAGCAGGCGAAGCGGGCTGATGTTGATTTGAAAGAGGGCAGCATAACTCAAGAGATAGATGGCGTAGAAGTGTTTGTTAAGGGCGTAATTCTGCCGGGGTCAAACGGCAAATCATTGCACCCGTCATTTTGGGTGACAATAAAAAATAATCGCAGCAGCAAGCTGCTGTTCAATCCGGCTAAAGCTCGATTGGTTGATTCTTTCGGAGATCAGTACAGGCCGCTGCCGATGTCGTTAAACGAAAACGGCAAAGAAGAGTTTTATTATAAGGTAATAAATCCGGATACCAGATTATTTTATTCAATTCAATACGGATGGGATTATTACCCGTTTTATCCATATAGAACGAGATTTCATAGAGGCGGCAGAGGGAGACACGGGAGAATTAGGCACGTTCGTTACGATCCGTTCTGGAGCTTCGGCGGAGGGGCATACTGGATCAGGACGGTGCACAGCGTAAGCAGTAAGGTCAAACTTCCCGATAGAGAGGAAGAGATATATGACGGAGCTAAGCTTACCTATGCTCTGACGTTTCCGGAACTCAAGGAAGAAGTCGATAATTACAGGCTGATAATTCCCGAAATACTGATCACGGATGAAGATGGCAAGAGCCGCAGTCTGAAATTTGAATTGATTTTTAACCAGATCGTGACGGTCGAATCAAAATGAGATAGATTTTAAAGATTACGTGCAAAACGCTAAAGCCCCTCGAAAATGTAATAAATTTCGAGGGGTTCATCTCATAAGCGTATAAGTTTCCATTTTATTTTTACTTTTGAATTCGAAAGCTAATTGTATATATTACAGTTAGCGACACCACCAATTTAATATTACTGTAAATATAAAATAAGAAACTCAAAGAGCTTTGGAAGGAAAAATATTCCAATACTATCTGTGTTCAAATGGCAGTTAAAATCATAAACAATAACAATTAAAAAAGGAGCTGGGTATGAAAAAATACTTATTTATACTTCCTCTGGCCATAATGATGATAGGCGCTTGCTCATCATATCAAAAAGCATATGAGGCACCTGAAACTGCTGCAGTGCCGGCAGTGATGACGCAGGAAGAAGCTGTGGAACGAGGCAGATATTTGACAACTATCATGGGATGTCACGATTGCCACACTCCAAAAACGTTTGACGATCATGGACATCCAATGCTTGATATGACACGAATGCTTTCAGGGCATCCGGCAGATGCGCCATATCCGGAATGGACTCCCGCTGATATGCAGCGCAACGCAATGGCTCTTGTCAGCCCGATGATGACTGCATGGGGCGGTCCGTGGGGAGTAAGTTTCACACAAAATCTAACACCGGATGATTCTACGGGATTAGGAGAGTGGACCGAAGAGTCATTTATTGCTGCCATTCGAACAGGTAAACATCAAGGTCAGCCTAATGGAAGAATGATACTTCCACCGATGCCGTGGGAAATGTATAAAGAAGCAACCGAAGAAGATTTGAAAGCGATATGGGCGTTTCTCGGCAGCATTCCGGCAATAGAAAATGCGGTACCGACTCCGGTCCCGCCTTCCATGCCGCCAAAAATGGAAGAATAAATAAAAAAGAACAGAT
Source organism: Fidelibacterota bacterium MT.SAG.3 (assembly GCA_004402895.1). Classification (GTDB taxonomy): domain Bacteria; phylum Fidelibacterota; class SORT01; order SORT01; family SORT01; genus SORT01. Next base: position 23,675 of record SORT01000013.1, read on the forward strand.
TTATTCGTTCGCTTGTTGTTATTGGATTAGCTCTCTTTGCCGGAACGCTTGACACTGTTCCGGCGGAGACTACTCCTAACCAGAGTGATACAGGAATAATTCACGGTCGGATCACTTATTCAGGTGAAGTCCCGAAACCGGTCAAATTGATGGTTATTAAAGATGTTAAGGTTTGCGCAAAGATAGACCATTATGACGATAGGCTTGTCGTTGGAAAAGATGGCGGAATCAAAAATGTAGTTATCTCACTGGATAGCGTCAGTGGAGGTAAATCGATAGACTCGCTCGGAACTGAATTTGTGCTTGACCAGAAAATTTGCGCCTATAAACCACATATCCTTATCGTTCCAGTGAATCAACAGATTATGATTTTAAACAATGATGGAATTCTTCATAACATCCACACATATGGAAAACTAAACCGGTCAGTTAATTTAGCGCAGCCGCGTTTCAAGAAAAAACTCAAATTGACACTTGAGAAGCCTGAAAAAGTGCAGGTACGGTGTGATGTGCATGGTTGGATGAGCGCATGGTTTATCGTGGTCGAGCACGCATATTATACTGTTACGGATTCAGCAGGCAGGTTCAGCCTCAATGGCGTACCTCCCGGCACATACAGACTGAATATTTGGCAGGAATTGCTTGGTGAAAAATCTGTTCAGGTGACCGTGACAGCAGGCGAAGAGTCGGAACTGCATTTTGCATTTGAAGAAAAGAAGGAATCCGACTGATTTTTTAAATCTTCACTAAGTATTAGGAGATCGTTGAACTCATAGGATTGAACCTATATTATTTCTATGGGTTCTTTCAAAATAGGTATTTTAAAGTTATAATAAAGTCATGCCTAAGATTCTGAAGAGTAAAATAAAATATTTAATTGCTTTCGTTCTTACATTTTTTATATACAATTGCGGTACTCCTAAATATGCCGATAAATTGCCTCTAGCAGGAATTACGCTTACCATAGATCCCGGACATGGTAATACCGAGGCATACGATAGCATCCGCATCGGGCCATCGGGTGAAAGAGAGGAATGGATAAACCTTAGAGTGGCGCTGATATTCGTGATCTGCTGCAAGAGGCAGGCGCCAGGGTGATCATGACGCGGGAAACTAATCGAGATCTGAATCTTGGCGGCAGAGCAGCGATAGCGAAAATAAATAATAGCGATCTGTTTATTTCGATACATCATAACGGTTCACTTAATGACAATGAATTAGATTTTCCATTGGTCTATTATTGGGGAGATGCTTCAGAGAATCCGGCATCTATCAAATTTGCAAATTCCCTATTAGAAGAGATGCTAACTGATATGAAATTCGAAAACACAGAAGGCGCTGGCGTTTATAGTGATTTTTTAATTTACTCCGAGGGTACATCGGTTCTCCGAAACACATTCCCAATACTTCCGGGAATCATAGGTGAGGCAGGGTATTTTTCGAATTCTATTTCAGAAGCTCGAATGAAAGATAAAAATTTCAACAGATTGGAGTCACAGAGTTATTTTAAGGCAATTATTAGATACGCAGCAAACGGATTACCAAAAGCTATTCCTATGGTAACGAAGACAGAAGATTTAATAGGGGACTCATTGATAATTTTTAAATTGACCGACGGTTTAGGCGGGCATGAGTTTGAGGCATCGGTTTTTCGAGTCAGTGCCAACGACACTGTGATTGATTTTGAGTGGAACGATTCCTCAGGAGAGCTATCCTTGATTTATGATAACAGTTATGAAGTAATCGAGATTAAAATTTATGGGAGAAATTTATAGGGAAATAGCTTACATCCGAGGAAATGGAAATTTTTTAGTGAAATTGGAAAGGCAAAGCGGTGGCAGGGCAAATGGCATGAAGCATTTGACAGGGCAGAAAGTCTATCAAAAGACGTTAACTTAATAATAGAAAGCGAAAAGGATAGCAGCGAATATATGAGTCAACTGTTGGATATAATTCATTGGTATAAGAGGAGTATAGAACTTCAAGCACATCATCCTAAATCTGCTGCGGCAGAATTAGGTATAGCAGATCTGTATAAATTACTTTATTATGAAACCCAAAATGTTAAGTTTAAGGAAGAAGCATTATTTCATTACCGCCGTACGTTTGAATATTATTCGGGTTCCATAAAAGAAAGCGATGCTAAAACAGGTTATGATGAATTGTCATCCGGTTAGGGAAAATAACAAAATACTTCAAATAAATACAGGAGAAATATTATGTCTGACAGTGTCTACAAAGTTATAGAATTAATTGGCACCAGCAGCAATTCTTGGGAAGAAGCAGCGAAAAACGCCGTTGAAAGAGCAAGTAAGAGCTTAACAAATCTAAGGATTGCGGAAGTAAAAGACCTTGATATGAAAATAGAGGACGGAAAGGTTACGGCTTATCGCGCGAAAGTAAGTCTATCGTTCAAATTCAAAGACTGATAAAATCATAGAGTATGAAAAAGGGTTTGCAAATTATTGCAACCCCTTTTGGGAATAATTCCTTAGTTGAATCGTACTAATATATGCTCCGTTTAAAGAACGTATCAAAAAAGTTTGAAGAACTTCAAGCTGTCTCATCGGTTGATCTGAATCTGTGGGAAAGAGAGACCATAGTGTTGGTCGGACCAAGCGGCTGCGGAAAATCGACTCTTATAAGACTCGCCATCGGGATAATTGCGCCCGATGAAGGGGAGGTCTATTTCAAAGGTGAACTTGTTACTCCTGAGAATTTGATGGAGATAAGAAGGAAGATCGGATACGTGATCCAGGAGGGAGGATTATTCCCTCATCTGACGGCTATTCAAAATATAAGATTGGTTGCGGAGTATTTAAATTGGGACTCCGATAAAATAAAAAACCGAATAAAAGAACTGACGGATTTAACACATTTTCCTGTGGGCGCATTAGAAAGGTTTCCGCTTGAGCTCTCTGGGGGTCAACGTCAAAGGGTTAGTCTTATGAGGGCTTTGATGCTTGATCCGGAAATGCTGCTTTTGGACGAACCGCTCGGAGCGCTCGATCCGATGATAAGAGCCGATTTACAAGATGAACTCAAAGAGATATTCAGAAGCCTTGGAAAGGCAGTACTGCTTGTGACTCATGATATACATGAAGCGGGATTTTTTGCGGACGAAATTCTTCTGATGAAAGATGGAAAGGTTTTACAACAAGGTTCAATCAGAGAACTACTGGATGATCCGGTTGATGATTTTGTTAAAAAATTTATTAGCGCTCAACGGAACCGGGTCTGAAATTGATCTCCAAAACCAAACGTCTGCTGTTAGGAATTGTTATAGCGGCTAATTTTTGTCTCCCGCAAGAGTCAATGGCAGGCGATTCCAAAGATGAAGTGAATGTCGGTTCGAAAAAATTCACGGAATCTGTCATCTTGGGTGAAATGGCGTATTACCTCTTAATTAACAATGGAATAAATGTAATTCACAAAGCCGAATTAGGCGGGACTCAGATTCTGTTTAAGTCGCTTGTGCAGGGCGAATTGGATATCTATCCGGAATATACGGGAACAATTTTGCAGGAGATCTTAGCCGGTGAATCGATCAAAAATGAAGATGAGCTAAAAGATAAATTGGCGAGTATGGGTATACTGATGAGCGAGCCGCTTGGTTTTAACAACAGTTACGTAATCGGAATGAAGAAAGAGATAGCAGAAAAACTCAATATCAACAAAGTATCGGACCTGAGAAATTATCCTGAACTTAAATTCGGTTTCTCCAATGAATTTATGGATAGGGAAGACGGCTGGCCCAGCTTGCAGCGGAAGTACAATCTACCACAGCGTGATGTACGGGGGATTGACCATGATATCGGCTATAGAGGGTTGGAAAATGGTTCAATTGATGTCATAGACCTTTATGCGACTGACGCGGAGATTGACTACTACAATTTGAAATCGTTGGAGGATGATTTGAATCATTTCCCCGAGTATCAAGCTGTCTTCTTATATAGGAGTGACCTCGTGACTCGGAATCCTGAATTGGTGAAATCCTTGCTTCGGCTTGAGGGTATCATTTCCGAATCAGCGATGATTAAACTAAATGCCGAGGTGAAGCTTGCCGGAAAAAGTGAAGGTGAGGTCGCTTCACGATTCCTCGAGAGGGAATTGAATGTTGAAACAGAGTTTTATCAGGTGACCATCATTGACAAGCTCATTCAAAATACGTATGAACATTTGTTCTTGGTGGTAATCTCTCTATCTGCGGCGATTATCATTGCAATTCCACTTGGAATCGTTACATACAAAATTCCACGCTTCGGCCAGCTGTTGCTTGGATTAATCGGTGTAATACAAACTATCCCATCACTTGCGCTGATAGTGTTCATGATACCGTTATTGGGAATTGGAGCAAAACCGGCGATCGCCGCTTTGTTTCTTTATAGTCTGCTGCCGATAGTCAGGAACACTTATTCGGGATTGAAAGACATACCCCTTCAATTGAGTGAATCGGCTGAAGCGTTAGGATTGCCTTCAAAAGTCAGAATGATGAAAATTGAACTTCCTCTCGCATCACGTTCGATATTGTCAGGGATAAAGACCGCAGCCGTCATAAATGTGGGTACCGCTACTTTGGGAGCGATAATCGGCGCCGGGGGATACGGTCAACCTATTCTGACAGGAATACGTTTGGACGACACGGGACTGATCTTACAAGGGGCTATTCCGGCTGCGCTATTAGCTTTTGGAGTTCAGGGGCTCTTTGAGCTGTTAGAACCTATCTTTGTTTCAAAAGGATTGAGATTAGGCGAAAATAGCTAAACAAAATCAAACGGGGGAATTACATCTTTATTATATTCGCTCTTTGCCTTTAATAAACGCTCTTTCTGAGCATTTATTTCATCAAAAATAGCTTGAGGAATATCAGCTTCTTCGCCGTATATCTTTTCCATTCTATCCATCCGACTCAAGAGTTTTTCGGTTCTGAGAGAAAAGAGTCTTTCGTATAGCTCTTCTGAAAGAGTTTTATCAAAAAGCTGAGAAAAGAGGGAACGAACATCATCGTATAGAGGAATGAAACCGATAGGCGTTTTTATTGCATTAAAATCGTTGTGCACTCGTCCTTCCATCCACATTAGCCAGACTTTTTTGTCTGTTTTGTCATTCAGGAATTTCTCATCATCCTTCAGGAAATAGTTGGTGGAAAATATCAGAGGCAGATGCTCAAGCGATTTACCGAATTTAAGATGATTTGAAATGTACGTTCCAAGATTTACAACGAGAAAATCGAGATTAGCCATAGGATTGTGTTTCCGAACACCTTGCTTTCCAATAGTTGCCGCTGTGGTCTCTGACTCAAGAGTTGCTCCCATAAATACTCCGTGTGTCCAGTTGAGCGATTGAAGAACCGGAGGATTGATATCTGAATCTCTTCCGCCGTATATAATTCCTGACACGGGAACTCCTTCAGGGTCGTGCAGTTTCGGGTCCGAATTCTCCAATTCAGATATTCTAACAGTATAGCGGGCGTTCTTATGAGCAGGCAATATATCCTTGCCTTCGCCATCCGTTTTACCTAAAGACCATTCGCCCGAAAAATTAATTCCATTTGACGGAAGCTCCTTTCCCATCCCCAGCCAATAAGGAATTTCATCTTTCACCAATATATTTGACACTATCAATTCCCTTGGAGTGGTGATTGTCTTGTAAATAACAGGATCATCAACTGGATTTACGTCTTCAATTATGCCGAAAATACCTTGTTCTACGTTTACCGCATAAGCTCTTCCGCTATCTGATAAACGGATATATACAATGTCGTCACCTACTATTAATTGACCCGGTATCATGGCGGTTGAGGTTTTGCCACATGCGCTGGGAAAAGCGCCTGTGAAATATGTTGTGCGGTCTTTGCCTTCGGGTTTCGCTCCTACAATAAGCATATGTTCACAAAGCCATTCGTTTTTGTTTGCCCTGTTTATGGCAAGCCTTAAAGCGTGTTTTTTCAGCCCGACGCTATTTCCCGCATACTGAGTATTAACAGAAAATACACGTTCTTCTTTAAGGTCCATATAGATTCGTCGTTTATCGATGTCCAGTGAATTATTATTTTCATCTAATTCGCCGCTTGAATGAATAAAATGGAAAAAATTGTCAGAGCCGTTAAGATTTTTAAATTCGCCGTATCCCGGACGATAGAGTATGGATTCGCTATGAGCGACATATGCTGAATCCGTCAATTGCAGGGACGGTATGGAAAAACGTGAATTCGGGGGACCGAGGCAGAAGAAGCAAACCAGCATCTCTCTCTCCGCCATGATACCGTCAAGTAAACCCATGATCTCTTCTAAACCATCATCTCTATCGGTGGTGTTCATATATTTGCTGAGTGTCTCTCCCTTAGGGATAAGTATCTTAGTGTTATCTTTATCTCTTGCCTGGTCATAATAACCGTCAAAATGAATAGTATGACCCGCTGTTTTAAGTGGTGTTTCCTCTTTGTCGTCAATTGCTTTTTTCTTCAGATAAGCTATGTCTTCATCAGAATCGGTTATGAGAGTGACCTTTGAAGGTCTACATAATTTCACATACTTGTCTACTATTTGTTCAACAAAGGGATTTCTCAAGTCATTGAGTTTTTTGAGGTTAATATCCCCGAAAATAGCTTTATCAAAATCCAATTGATGCTCCATTAGTCATTATTTACCTGTCTCATCATGGTAACACAATTTCACGTTAGCAGTAATAGGCAGTGAATATACGTTTCCAAAAGAAGTAAACCAAATATAGATTTAGTGCCGGGTTATCGCATCATAACCTTGCAATCTCAACGATTTTTAAATATATTCTACATAACCTTGTTTATAACACTAATCAGGGGCAGTAAAATACATACCATACTTAAAATAGCAATATATAAGTTCATTTTTCTGATAACGCTGACAGCTTCGGTTGAAGCGGGAGAGAGAGAAAAATCCCGAAATAAATATAGTTTCGGTCTTTTACCGGCGCTCTCATTCAGCTCCGATAAAGGATTTGGATATGGAATAATCTTTCAGATGGATGATAAAAGAGCGGAAAAATTCAAGCCATACTATTCCTCTCATAGATTTGTAGTACAGCAAAGCACGAAAGGTATTGCAGATTATTCTTATCGGTTTGACAGTAAATATTTTCTGCCAAACCAAATGCGGATTACTCTGAAATCAAAATACCGCTCAAGTATATTAGAGCCTTTTCACGGAATTGGCGGAGCACAAACAAATTATTCAGCCGCATATGAGGATTCTTCAGACACAGAAAGCTATAGAGGAAAATTTTATTATAAATACGATAAACGAAATTATAGGATTGATGCGATTTTACAGGGGAGCCTGATTGAAAACAAATTCCGCTGGCTCGGTGGGATTACTTTCCAGTCCACAGCTGTCGATACAATAAATTATAAAGATTTCGATAAGGAACTGCTTGATTTACCAAAACAGACGTTGCTTGCAAAGTTAGTTCGGGAGGGATTTATTGACACTGAAACCTTCAGTGGTGGGAGTGAGCACGGTATAATAGCCGGTCTGATCTGGGACAGTCGTGATAATGAATCAACCACATCAAAAGGCATTTGGAGTGAACTGTTGTTTAGATGGGTGCCGGGGACTTTAGGAAATAACTTTTCCTACGTCGCGCTCACAGGCACTCATAGGCAATACTTTTCGATGAATAGGAAACTGACTTTTGCCTACCGGTTAGGAGGCAGATTGATGAGCGCAGGTGCTCCGTTTTTCTCCATTTCACAGCAAGACGGATCATTTGAAGTAACAGAAGGATTGGGCAGTAGTAAATCGATCAGGGGAATATTGTATCAGAGAATTATCGGTAAGAATTTAGCATACGCTAACTTTGAATTAAGGTATAAAATTCGCAATCTGTTCTCTGACGGTTTTGTAGCAACACTAATGTTTCATGACAGAGGCAGGTCATTCGAATCTGCACCGCTATTGCCTGATAGTGATATGGGAGAGAAGAGTGATACAACACATAGCTCTTTCGGAGCGGGAATTCGAATCGCCCTGAATTCTACATTCATCACACGGTTGGATATCGGAAAGGCTCTTGAACCGTCCGTCGACGGAAAAGGTATCAAAATATATATTGGGTTAGATTGGTTATTCTAAAGTAAACCCCCGATGAAATAACATCGAGGGTTCAATATTTTACAGAATATGTTTCTTTAGAATCTACTTAACGCTTCCTCCGCCGTGATAGATTCGTGCGCGATAAAACCGTAATTGACGAGAGCGGCATCATAAGCTGCATCTCCGGGCGCGGCAGTCGCATCGTTTATCACGATGACCTCGTAACCCTTTTCTTCGGCGTCTCTCATATGCGATTCAACACAAAGATTAGCCGACATACCGCAAAGGTAGATAGTTTTTATCCCGCGTTTGCGAAGCTGAATATCAATGTCACTTGTATGAAACCCGCTTAAATTCTTATGAGGAGCACATACGATAGTGGCGTCATCTGGAGTTAGATCCGGATGAAAATCGGAACCGGAACTGCTGCGGTCGAACATCTTACGCTCAAACATGAGGCTGTCAATCGGATTATTGTCCTTCCACGCTTCAAATTCTTTATCGTAGTAATGCGGAGAATAGAAAACCTCCACGCCTGATTCCTTTGCTTTTGCGATAAGCTTGGAAAGTTTATCCACAACTTGATTTTTAACAACTCCTTCGCCTACAAGGTCCCAAACAACTCCGGACTCAGAGAGAAAATCATTTTGAGGATCGATAACTAACAGCGCTGTGCTACTTGAATCAATTGAACCCATTTCTAATTCCTTTCTTTAATTGTCATTATTATCATTCAGTGTTATAGGATAATAAAGACGTGAAAAGGAAGAAGTAATATTGGTTACAAAAAACAACAAATTTTTATCTAAATTTTGGGTGTACTAAAGGTTCTTCGTTTCCGGCATGGCAAGTATAACATTTTATTTCATGCTGATTCTCTCTAATTTCGAATACTTTCGGCATAAACTCACTGTTGACGTATTTAACCATTTCAAACATCACCCTCACCGACATGGCAGAATTCACACCTGACCCCTAAACCTCTGGTTGCTCCTTTCATCGCATTGATTAGATCTCTTTTACTGATATCTGTCGGTAAAACTCTCAAGTTGAAGAATTTATCGGGGATTTGCGCCTGAAGATTTGATAGTGATAAGGTCAGGATAAATAAGGAAATAAACGATCTGATAATAATTCCCATTGAGATTGCTCCTTAGTTTATAAAAGTTACGATTAAATTGGAATATTGTTTCGGCGCTTATTTTTGCTGCAAAGGATGAAAACACCGTATCTTACCCCCATGAGAAGCAGCTTCACTCTTGGGTTCTGTTGTAGAACAAATATCATCCGCATATTCACAGCGGGGATGAAAGCTGCATCCTGATATCGTTACTTCCATCGTTGGGATGTCGCCCGGAATTGTTTTAGGCATTGATCCGCTTTTAAAAGATTTTGATAGATCCACCAAAGCCTTAGTGTATGGATGAGCGGGAGAGGATAAAATTTTGTTCGTTTCTCCGAATTCAACTATACCGCCGAAATACATCACCATAATATCGTCAGCCCAATGCGATACGAATTCGATATCATGCGAGACTAATATTACCGATAGACCAATTTCTTCTTTAAGGTTATGCAGTAACTTCATTAATCCTGTTCGAGTACTTGCATCTAATGCTGTTACAGGTTCATCCGCGATCAATATTTTGGGTCTACCTGCCAAAGCAGCTGCGAGAGCAACTCTTTGAAGCATTCCACCGGAGAGTTCATGAGGATATGAATTGGCTACTATTTCAGGTTCCTTCAATCCCGAATTTTTGAGAAGTTTGAGGACTTGCGGAACTCCGTCAGTGTTTTTACGTTCAGAATCCGGCAAAGCATCAAGAACTTGCTGTCCGCATTTCATTACCGGATTCATCGAAGAACTTGGTTCCTGCGAAAGGAAGCCTATTTCTTTTCCCCGTATAAAACGCATTTCATCTTCGGACAGAGATAATAAATCTTCCGGTTTTCCGGATTCAGGATAGAAGCTCACATTTCCTTCGAGTCGGCTTCCGCCCGGAAGCAAGTTGATGATAGATTTACAGAGAATACTCTTTCCGCTCCCTGATTCACCGATCAATCCAAGTGTCGTTCCTTTACGAAGTTTGAAGCTAGCGTCCTCAATTATAGAAAGATACGAATCGCCCACAGAAAGTTTGACGTTCAAGTTCTGAACGGATAATATTATTTCATTTTCAGATTTATGCACGTTGTATCAGTCCCGAGTTTTCTAAAAGCTCCTGAGAATACGGATGAGTCGGATCGCTAAAGAACTTTTCGCATGACGACTCTTCTACGATAATTCCGGATCTCATAACAGCAACCCTGTCGGCAAGGATTCGCACTACATTCAGATCATGCGAAATAAGCAGATAAGTGATATTTTTTGTCTTTTTAATTTCTGACAGTAACCTCAGAATATGAGCTTGAATAGACAGATCCTGCGCTGAGACGGGTTCATCAAGTATGATAAGTTCAGGTTCAGGCGCAAGCGCCCGTGCAATGCACAGGCGCTGTTTTTGACCTCCACTGAGCTGGTGCGGATATTTTTTCAAGAAGTCCGGGCTAAGACCAACTGATTTTAGAAGAGAAATAGTTTTTTCTCTTTTCTCGTTCTCATCAGATATTGCTATTCCGTCGCCCAAAATCGTTTCCACAGTCATTCGCGGATTAAGAGCGCTGTTGGCATCCTGAAATACTGGCTGGATAAGCCGTCTTGTTTCCCGCAATTGTTTTGAATCAAGTGAAAACAGGTTCAGATCATTGAATTCAATTGTTCCGGCGGCAGGCTTTACGAATCCCAAGATCGACATTGCAATCGATGTTTTCCCGCTTCCCGATTCACCGACTATAGCGAAAGTTTCTCCTCTTCCGACGCTTAGAGAAACTTCATTAACAGCAACTATCTCTTTATTATTACCCCAAAAACCCGAACCGGAGCTTTGGTAGCTGATCGAAAGTTCTTCAATCCTCAGTATTAATTTTTCACTGTCCAACATCTATTCACAAAATTAAGATTGAGCATTTTCAGTTCGTGGATCAAGAACATCTCTAAGGCTATCACCCAACAAATTGAATCCTATCAGGGAGAGTATAATTGCCAAACCGGCGGATACCGATATCCACCAAGTTCCCAGAGGGTCAATTCGTCCCTGATTCATTATAGTGCCCCAGCTCGCATCGGGCGGCTGAACGCCGAAGCCGAGATAGCTTAAACTGGCTTCAATGAGTATCATTGTTCCGATCAGAAGTGTGGCAGAAACGATTATTGAACCGGAGACGTTCGGCAATACATACCTCAGCGCAATATTCATCGGACTTAAGCCGAGCGCGGTGGCAGCTTTAACATAGTTCATCTCGCGTATGAGTATAACTTCTCCCCGTACTACTCTTGCTATCTCCATCCAGGAAAGCGCTCCTAACACACTTGCCGTCAGCCAGATAGAGGGAGAACCCAATCCGACGACGAGTAAGAGTATAAAGAACTTTGGGAAACCTAACAACAGATCGACTATTCGCATGAGAACGGTATCAGTCCTGCCTCTTAAAAAGCCTGCAGCTAAACCTACGGCGCTTCCGAGAATAACCGCTAAAAACGCCGAACCTAATCCGATACCTATCGATACTCTGGCTCCGTATATCAGTCTGCTTAAAATATCTCTGCCGAAGAGATCGGTTCCAAAAAGATGAGAGAAAGAAGGAGGAGACGATCTAAGAATCAAATTTTGTTTTACCGGATCGTACGGGGAGAGCAGCGGGGCTCCGAGCGCTAAAAGCAAAAATAGCGCTACTAAGATCAATCCTATTCTTCCGGACGTGCTCTTCCATAGCTTGGAGATCAATTTCTTGAAGTTATTCATGAGGAATCGCCTATTCTGACTCGCGGGTCGGCGACTGCATATCCAATATCAGCAAGAAGATTGCCGATTATTACTGCTATAAAAGCGACTACGCTCGCAGCCATAATTACCGGATAATCCCGTCCGAGCGCTGCATCTACCATAACTCGTCCCATTCCGGGAAGCGAATATATCACCTCGACGATCACTGCTCCGCTGAACAGTGCGGGAAACGAAGTTCCGAGAATAGAAATAAGTGGCAGCAGTGCATTTCGCAACCCATAATTAAAAACAACTTTTCTCTCGGAAAGACCCCTTGCTCTTGCTGAAACGATGAAATCGGAATTCAACACCTCAACCATACTGCTTCGCACAAATCTGCCGTAAACCGGCGCCGTCGTCAGCCCAAGAGTCAGGACAGGGAGAACTAAATGTGACGCATAATCACCTATCTTTCCGAAGAAACTTAGCCGCTCATGAAAAATGGAACTGATTTGCGAGCCGGGCAGCCAACCCAGTTCGATCGAGAATATTCCTAAAAGTATAAGTCCAAGCCAAAACGAGGGAACCGAATAGAAAAACAGCAAGAAAGATGTTATGGCTCTATCTGTCCGAGTTCCTGCTTTTAACGCAGAATAGACTCCTGAAATCAGACCTAACAGGACTCCAAACAATAGAGAGAGAGAGGATAAAAGCAGAGTATAGGGGAGAGCGTCCAAAATTACTTGGGATGCTTCACGGCCATTGGCGAATGATTTTCCGAAATCAAAATTTAAAACAACATTTTTCGCCCAAGTCATATATTGAACGGGCAGGGGTTCGTTCAATCCGAACTTTTCAGTGATAGCCGCCTTTATCTTAGGGCTCATTGAAGGAGTAAGAAACCTATCTGTAGGATCACCCGGGGCGAGACGAATTATAAAAAAGGTAAGTGATACTCCGAAAAAGAGAGTGGGTAGTGCCGTAATAAGCCGCCTTATGGAATAGGCGAGCATTAACAGTTAATTTTCCGCGAGCATGTCGTGGTCGGAACGTTCTTCAAAAGGAATCCACCACTCTTCCATATTGATAAAAGCGCCTCTTTTATCAACCTTGACTCCTTTGAATCTGCTGTGAATAACCGTTGTTTCCGTTTTGTAATAAAGCCAACTGTAAGGCAACTCCCATGACAAAAGCTTTGCAATGCCATTCCAGTGCTTTTGGGCAATAGTCTGACGTGTTTCACTCTTAGCAGCATCTTCTAATTTGTCGAATTCTTGAGAGCGGTAACTTACAAAATTAAACGGAATAAAGATACTTGAACTATGAAATAAGGGGGTCAGCTCCATTTTTAAGCCGACACTCCACCCAAGAAGAGCAGCGTCAAGATCTCTTGTGGGCAGCATTCTTCCGAAAAGGAGAGCTGGTTCGATCACTCTTGGTGTCATTTCAATGCCGACTTCCAATAATTGTTGTTGGATGATGGTTAGAGCTTGTTTTCGTTCCTCATTACCAGCATTAGTAACCATTTCAAAACTAAATTTCATCCCATCTTTGTCGAGGATACCGTCTCCATCAGTGTCCTTCCAACCCGCATCGCCAAGAAATTCTTTTGCTCCTTCGACATCATATTCCCAAATTGAATTTGCGTTCGGATCATACGCCCACATAATCGGCGGAATCGGACCGTGCATCGGAACCGCAAGGCCATGAGTTACGACATCAGCGATAGTTTTCCTATCAAGCGCCATAGTCAGAGCAGCGCGGACTTTCCAGCTTCCAAATAGTTTGTGAGGTTTCAGAAGCTCTTCCAAATTTGGTTCGTCATCGCCGGCTGCTTCCATCACATTGGAATAATTTTCGGGATCGATAAGATTCCACCCGATAAATTCGTAACCTCTACCGAGAAAATTATATGGCTTGATAATAGAATCGCCGTCATCCCATTGCGCTAACAACTTATTGAAATCTCCGGCGGGGACACTTTCCATAAAATCTATATCTCCGCTTAAAACCTGACGATATAGGTTAATGTTATCAGGTACGATTTGAATTACTATAGCGTCAAGTCTCGGTTTACCTGCTTCATAATAATCTGCAAACTTAGTTAGCGTCAGCGATTGCTGCGATTTCCACTCCGAAAATCTGAATGGACCTGTGCCAACAGGGTTTCTGCTAAAATTTGAGGATTCTATCTCTTCAACAGGAATTTGGGATAAAATATGTTCGGGCAGTATATATCCCTCAACTGCATCCATAAGAAGTGTGGGAGTTTTTTCCGTAAAATAAAAAGTTACGGTAGAATCATTTTGAGCAACAACTCTATTGATGGTCTCTTTATAAGAATATCCTTCCCAACCTAACAGTTCATTCATGTGCATATTGTACGTAAAGACAACATCATCACTGTTAAAAACTTCTCCATCGTGCCATTTGACGTCTGTTCTGAGCTCAAAGAGTATAGAAAGGCTGTCGTTGGAAAAATGCCAACTCTTGGCAAGCTGGGGAGAAAAAGTCGACAGGTCTTCGTTGATATCCGCCAACCTTCTATATATCAGAGAAATAGCATCTTTAGCATTTTTTGAATGTGCAGTCAATGGATTTAATCCGTCAGGTTCTCCTGTGGTGCCAATAATCAAACTTCCACCATTGACGATATCTGCCGCAGAGTAAGTTTTCTCCACTCGCTTGGAACCTGAATTATCATTATTGCCACATGAGATGAACAAAAATAAAGAGACAAAAAGAACCCTGGCCATAAAAACCCTCATTAGTTACTGTTTATTTCAAATAATTCGGTGTACCGCAATATTGGTAGGCGTAACGGTCAAATCATACTGAGAAATGTTGTTTAAATCAAGACCTTTCAGTCATAAGTAACACTCAAGTGGTGGCATTTTTCTCAAAAAAATTAAATAATGGGTTATTCGATGTTTGTGTTCACGGTCACTCCGAGGCAATAAAAATAATTTTGAGCTTGAAATTCCCTCAAAAATATATTAAATAAGGGGGGTAGGTAATTAAATACGCCCTAAGTACAATAAAAGTAGATGATTACCTGTGGTTGAAGGGATTCCGTTCTTAGAGAAAATAACAGAATAACAGCATAATTATGCCTGAAAAAGATATAAATATCAATAAACTGGATCGAACCACGCTCTTTCAATCTCTGATTGAGGAGATCGACGAGTTGATGATGATATTCGATCTTGAAGGCAGGATCGTTTTTGCCAATAATTCGACTCTCAAAGCATTGGGCTATAAAGAGGACGATCTAAGGGGAAAACCGATCTCAGTCTTATTTGAACCCACCAAAGGGAAGGAATATCTAGCTTATTTTGAATCTTTGATAAGCTCTAAGTCAAGTATAGGAACGTATGAAGTTGAACTTAGAGGTAAGGGAGGCCGTACTGCCGCTCTTGAGATTTCCGGTAAACGGCTTTATGAAAATAGAAACCTCATCGGAGCTGTAGCGATAGGTAGAGATATATCCACAAAAAAGGATATAGCATATAAATTAGCTGTCCGGTTAAGAGAGCAATCGTTGATCACTGATCTATGTAAAGATATTCTTCTCGGGGATGATTGGATTGAACTGTTTCAAAAGAACATAGAGCAAATATATCAGCTGCTTGGCGTCGGAGCCATTGCCCTCATCAGATTGAATGAAGAGAATAATGAATTTCAGATATCAAGTTCAGTCGGATGGGACGATGAGAAGATTAGTTCATTTAATCTGAGTCTTTCTGAATCGGGAGCCAAAGGAATTCACCCCGAACAATCATACACTTTACGTTATGACCGAGCCAAGAAGAAAACAATTCTTCCATGGTTTACCGGCTTTCCGGAAGAGATAAAATATTCCTTTTTTGTCCCTATTCTTCAAAACAAAAGAATAATCGGCGCTCTAATAGTACACTTTAAAATTGAAGATGAATTACCGGAAAACAAAATCGGGTTTGTGGAGCAGATAGCTTCGATTTTAATGTTATCGCTCAGTGCGGTGAATCAGACCGGTCCGGACAATGCATCAGTAAACTTGGGCGACCTGATTCCGGATATCGTAATGAAGATAAATCTCAAGGGTGATCTATTGTACGCAAACCCGGCGATGTTCAGTGAGCTGAAAGCTCAGGGGCTTGGCAAGGGAGATTGGACCGAATTGTTACCCGATATCCATCTTAAAAAGATGAGAGAATGTTTGGAAGAAGACAAAAATCTAAAAGGGGAAGCGGTGTTTGGCGATAAAACCGTTGAGTATTGGTATACACCGGCAGAGGGAGAAGATGCTGTACTGCTTATCGGCAGAGATGTCGCCGACAAAGATGAAGCATTAGGTGAACTAATGATGAGTGAAGCGGAATTGATCACATCTTCTAAAGAGATAAACGTACTTCAAGGCAGAGAGCGGACGATGAAGGATCAACTCGCTTATGCCGAGAGACTTGCGGCTATCGGACAGATGGGAGCGAAGATCGCGCATGAACTGAACAATCCACTTCAGATAATATCTGCGCGAGCGGAACTGATAGCTGAATTAGATGATAAAGAGAAGATCAGAGAGTTGGTTGTGGATATGCAGGAAGAGATTCAGCATATAATCAATATTAGCGCGAGTTACATGAATTTAGGTAAGCAAGCTCCAGCAGAAATGAAGAGCCTGGATATCAACCATTTGTTGACTGATCTTCTAAAAGCGCTTGGGATACTCGGACATATCAAATATCTTGATGTCACCTCGAATTTTGACGATCCGATCCCCACAGTTTATTGTGACAGGGAGAAAATCGTCCAGGTTTTCAGAAATTTAATTATGAATGCAGCGCATTCGATGGAAAAGAGTGATCTGAAATCGTTGATCATCACTACATCTTATCATGATGAAACCTCGTCAATTGTAATAGAAGTATCAGATACCGGTACAGGAATAAAGAAAAAAGACCTTGCTACAATTTTCGATCCTTACTTTACTACCAAGGAGGAAGGAGTCGGAACCGGAATCGGTTTAGTTATAGTCCGAGATGTGGTTGAGATTGAAATGGGCGGTACCATAAAGGTTGAATCCACCTACGGCGAGGGCACCACCTTTACCATCTCTCTCCCTGCCGAAGTATAGATCTTTATAGTCACAGAATAATTACATCCTTCGCCTCTGTTAGCCACATACATCGACAATAAACTATTTGTACAAAACCATTAAAATGGTTTTTCCTAATTGAGTTGATTTCTCTAACCCCCGACTTATGTCGGGGGTTAGAGAAAGGTATATACAGCTCTACATAACCGTTTAACGCTTTTATATAGAATCCACCAACAGACAAGTTAGTTAATGCGAAGAATTATTATTACTAATCCTATCCAGAACATACAACCAAAAAAAATCCCCTTATGGGGATCGTCGGATAGTTTTATAGGGGTGGTAGTTTAGAGTGCTGTGGCGCTCATCTCTTTTGTGACCGCTGCCATCTTCTGCTGTGCTTCGATAGATGTAAAGCATTCGAGCGCTCTGCCGTAGTCGACTTCAGCCTGCGCTGGGTCTTTTGTCTCTGTGTGAAGACGCGCTATCTCAAGGTAGGTCTCACCCTTATTGAGTGCGTTGTCGTGACGCTCGT
>SORT01000014.1 GCA_004402895.1 Fidelibacterota bacterium MT.SAG.3
CGTGACAGTACCTAACTCTCTATAACTACTTACGCTAATGTGATATATTTCCCTCCAATCATTTCTGAATTCTTTATCCTCATTGGATTGAGGTTCTTGATATATGTCGATTATTAAATTTTCCCATTCATCCTTATACCAATGGATCGATCGAATCTGGCTCATATTACGTCCTCCATTTTAACCCTTAAAACAGGAAGAAGGTGTTCCAGTTTAGGGGTTCACTCAAGTTTAATAAATGAAAGTATTTAAGACTATTTAAATATCTCTTGACACTTAAAAGAGTTAAGAATACTTTTATAATCAATAATGAGACTCGTTCTCAATTAGAGCAAATCATTATAAAAGGAATCAACAAACAAATATGTGTAATATGATACATGGAGCAGGGCAGAGAGGAAAGGAAAGTTTATTATTCTCCTAAAGACAAACAGATGGAGAATCTATCCACTGAAGGTCTGAGACATGTGAAAGATGAACAACTAATTCAGTAACATCGGAAGTAGAGAATAATTGTAGATCAAAATATTGGGAGGAAAAAGAGGTGTTAGAATCATTTGTAATCATGCTTAGGGAAGGTATAGAATCCGCTTTGGTCATTGGAATAATCATAGTCTTACTGAGGCAAACCGGTCGCCGGGACTTGGAGCGTCCTGTATTTTTGGGGCTTGGGCTGGCAATTATTGCAAGTATCGGCGCTGCAATAATCTTAAATCTTCTGCCCATTAATGAAGAAGTATACGAGGGTGTTCTCTACTGGGTATCCGCCCTCTTCATTTCTTCCATGATCTGGTGGATGCATAGGAAGTCCAAAACATTATACGCTGATATCAAAAGCCGGGTGGATCATACTGTAAAATCTACTGCTAGTGAACGAAGCCTAAAAGAGGTCTGGGGACTTGGAGTATTTACCTTTTTAATGATATTCCGTGAAGGAGTTGAAGCGGTAATGCTTCTAAGTGCAGTTAACCTCACCACTGAGACCATGCTTAGCTTTATGGGATCATTTTTTGGTCTAGCTATTAGTGTTATTATTTGCGTAATGTTTATCAAGGGGAGTTTACGTGTAAATCTTCGAGGCTTCTTTGAAGTCACAGAATGGATACTAGGTATTTTAATTATTCAGATGTTGTTTAAGGGTTATCACGAGTTCGCAGAAGCAGGTATTTTCCCCGCTACCAGAAGCATGGCTGTTGCTTATACAATAGTTCAAAACAATTCATTATTCATCATAGCCATGATCTCTGTTCCTGTGCTCTTCTGGATAGCGAAGAAGCTCCGCAAATTAAATCCTATATAAAGACATTCTTATAAACAGGGATGAGTTTGATAAACTCATGGTAGCGAAGGGGATTGCTAACGATACAACGGTGGTTTTCTATGGGGATAAAAACAATTGGTGGGCTTACTTTCTACCGCTTCCAAGCAGGCGATTTTGTCCAGACGAGAAAGATGGTGTTGTTGAAGTAATTTTGCGACAAAACTGGATAGAATACTGACGAAAATCACTTGCTATTATATCCAATTCAGAGAAACTGGATAGATAAGTGTTCTAATATATCCAATTTATAGGAAACGCAAAATCAATTATAGGCTGAAACCTCAAAACTCAAACTTTTTACTAATGGATTGCAGGAACAAGTTTTTGATTTTGACTTAATAAAATCCTTTTTTGAAAATTTCAGCAAAACTTTTGAGATGATATCTCCTGAGGATAAACGCCGTCTAATAGGCGTCTTTATTGAGAAAATTGAGATATCCATTCCTAAGGATAAGAGTGAGGGACGGATAAAAATAAAGCCATGGAATATTCAAACTTTGGACTTATCGTACGAAGATATTGTGAGTTCAAGTTTTGAACCCACATCGCTCCCCGAGTAACTCAATTATCGAACTCTTTTTTAAGCCAACTTAAGGAAATTTATAAACTTAAACCCCTCATAAATGTTGGAGAAACAAGGATTATAACGCAGCGGAACAGATAGATAGCAATTATATTAGCCAATCAACTTCCCCAAAGGTAATCGAACAGTGGTATATACGTCGACTTTCTTACTATTATCGAACTATAGTTGATAACTTCTTATTGTGGAAAATTTTCGATGCAATGTGAAGAATTATTTTGTAACATTGAGGCTATCCTGCTGATTCTATGACAGTCAAACAAATAATCGATAATGAATAGAAATTATAAAAGCATAGGCTCAAGAGAACTAACTGAGAGGGATTATGTCATACTCTATTGTCTGGGTTTTTTTATTCTCGCAATAATCTATGGACAGTTATCGGAGGGAACATTTAATGATGATGATATAGGTTACTATTTTAGATCAGCTGCAGCCTTTGAGAAACCCAGCCTAATTCTTTCTCCCCGCGGTCCGTTATTTACTCTCATCTACATACTTCCTGCCCAATTAGGGTTTTCTGGGATGGAATTAATGACGGCTCTGTTAAGCACAATAACCATTTTTGTGACTTGGAAAACAGCAAAACTTTTAAATTTAGCACAGCATAAAATGGTACTAATATTCTTATCATTTCAACCATTGTTTTTTGTCCTTTCATTCTCGGCAGAAAGAGAACCGTTCTGTGCATTGTTGATTATATTGGGTATTTTTTATTATTCCCGCCAAAAATTTCTTATTTCAGCCCTCGCATTCTCATTATTACCGTTAGTTAGAATGGAGTTGACAATCCTAAGCGGTCTGTGGTTTCTTATTCTAATTTATCGAATTAGAGATATTAAAATATTTATAATATTTATCCTTCCAGCGTTATTATGTCAAATCGCTGGTTGGGCTAACTATGGAAATATTCTCTGGTTATATGAAAATATTTCGAATACAAATATGAATTTGTTTTATCAGTTTGCTGATTTTTGGCATTGGCCTACTATGTTTATTTTCATAATAGGGCCTGTTGTATTTTCTTTTATGATAATCACCTTAGTAAATGATTTATATCATAAAAATATAGACATCCTATGGGTTATCTTTATTACTACTTTTTTGCTTTATACTTTCCTATCAATCGTACCAATCGGTGGTCCCGCAACAAATCTGAGGCATCTGGTCGTTATATCTCCTGTTGTCACGCTGCTCTCATTAAAAGGATTTAATATTTGGTCTACATCTAAAAAAAACATTGTCGACTTTAGATTAAATATGTTTAGCCTTATTTTTGTAACAGCAATCTCCCTGTTATTCCTATCATATAAAATGTGGGGTCATTTGTTTTTATCTACAGAGATTGAGTATTCAAAATTTCTAATAATCAGTTTATTGCTCGGCATCTATTATTTCAAATCTTTCCTAAGTACTGAAAATTATTCAAGATTAAAATTAAATGTTGTTTTGCCAATTCTGGTTTCCGGACTGACCGTTTTTTACACTATTAGCACTGAACCACCCTTAAAGCTTTCTGATGAACATACTACGACGAAACGCATAGGAGATTGGTTTATTTCAAGCGAGTATAAAGAGAATCTGATATATACCAATCATTCGTGGATATATTATTTTATTGGACAAAATCCCTTCGACAAGGACGTATATCCAGTTTTGACGCAGGAACTGATTATAACATCACCAAAAGGGACTATAATGATTTGGGAGCCTCATTACGGCCCTCGATTGAGAGGTAATGTTCCTTATGAAGCGTTAATAGAAAATGAAAATGTTGAGGGAATCGGAACATTATATTCTCCTGATAGCAGTTTTATGACGGCAGTGTTTATAAAGAAATAAAAATTATTTTGGAGTATTCCTATTGTAATCTCCCGTTATAAAAGAGGGATTTTTTAAGGAATTATAATGTGTAAGTATTTGATAATACGGGACGTAAGTGCTCCCCTACGAGATTTATTATCGAACCCAAACGTTATAAAAGGCTTTAAGAATATATACGAATTGTCGTCTTATATTGATGTTAAGAATAAGTGTTTCAAAGGGTTGGACTAAGATTTTAGCGATAGTTCGGTTAACGGCAGCGATTATTCGTAATGAGTCCACTTTCGAATGATTTTGACCGTCTTTTCCTTATCGTATATTTGATAGACCAATCAATTCAATATGACCACTATTAAGGTATTCCAACGGCGAGCTAAAAAAGTTTATTTCCGATTCAGATAAATTATTATAAGGCTAATCTCTCGAGGATAAATTCGGAAAATACGGAATTATCGGCTCTTACTTGATAGATCTTATCGAGATGGAAGATTTTGACAAGATACTGAATAAAATAAAAGAACCGATAGACTGCATCGAAAATTTAATTTACGGCAGTATCGTTAATCGAATTTCCCTATAAAAAGGTATTAATAATTTTTCCCTGCCTTGCTTCCACTCAACAGATACGGATCAATATATGTTGTACCGCGCGCCGAAGAAGATGTTCGTTTTCGTATTTTCACTCGTATTTACTTTATCCCTGGTCTCGTTAGAAATTTGCTGGAAAGATAATTCGATGAAAAAATCCCTAAAAAGCTCATAGCTCCCACCAATGCTGAAGATCCGGCGGCGTTCGCTTTTGAGTTCAGGGTCCAGAAAGATGATCGTCTCATTTTTGTACTGGTCATTAATAGGGCGAAGTTCACCCTTGCGCGTCCTTTCGAACCACGTCGTAAGAGAGAGGGCACGGCTTAGGAAGTATTCCGCCGAAAGGTAGAGGTTGTCTGCGTTAGGACCGGTCCAGAACCCTAAGGGATAACCGTGGCTTTCAAGGTCGTTAATAGGAAAACGTTGTCGGTACGCCCTCGGGTCGACTCGGGTATACTCGCCGCGCAGGTCGAGATCAGGCACTCGTGAAAGAGCGTCAGTAATAAGAACACCCATCTGATACCCGATCCAGTTGCGGTTTTCAGAAGAAAAGAGAGAGCTAAATTCAATTTCATCAACATGAAGCTGCCCATAAATCTTCATGTCCTCCATTGCGTGAATATCGGCGCTGAAGGTCACCTGTACGTTATCTAGATCCCCCAAATCTCCTTGGGACGACCAGATAGGCAAGATGGGAATAAAATAAAGCGGCTCTAACCTCAGTCCGTAGACCACGCTTTCTGACAGGCTGAAGGAGGCACCCGGCAGATTCAGGGTGAGGATGTGCCCAGTGAAGTATTTCGAGGGTCGCCGCGATCTGGACCTACCGTAAATCTGCTCATAAATTGGGTCATCAACTCTTCCGTTAGCGCGAAGCGCTGAAGTCAAGAAAATGAACTCCAACCTGTTATGTAGGTCTAAACGAGCCTTGAGCGTCGCTAGCGGAGGAGGCTTGTCCGAAAGTGTAAGGGTGCCTCGATAACCCGGCCCCCAGCGGTTCACTTCCGAACCATATTCAATGCGAAATCCCTTATGCTGAAATGTAAGATACGCCTCCGAATTGTCGAAGAAGAACTGCGGATCATCACCGCCTGTAAATTTTCTCTGTATAGCCAGACCACGTTCAGGGATCAACCGTCTCAAGTAAGAGTCATCGTTTGCGCTGGACGGAAGCCTGAGGGAATTACCCCGTTCGCGACTGTTACTGAAATAAAGAGAATAACCGAATTGCTCGTAAAGATATCCGTAACTGTAAAGACCCACTGCGGCAGTTGATACTGATCTCTCATTGTTCGCTTGCTCTATACCGCCGGAGGTATGTTTTTTATATCCCACTGCGGGATTAAGAACAAAGTAAGCATCGGGATATTTCAAAATAACGGCATGCCGGCGTTCTTTCTGTGCCGAGAATCGTTCAAGTTCGTGTGCAAGCTCCTCCCGCAACCACTTAAGCCGCTCTAAATCAACTTCACTCAACTCTCCCTCAGATATTCCCGCCACCATAACCGCCACATCCGACCGGGAAAGCGGCTTATTCATGAGATTTGCCTCCCGCAACACACCTTTTGCCTGCATCCGATCAAGGAACCGATATGACCAATGACCAAGCGGTAGATTCACATACTGTCCATCTGCTTTCCCGATCGTTACAAGTAAAAGAACACATAGCAGCGTCATTCGAAAAGCTCCCTTCATGAGAGTAGACACTCTAAATATCAACTTGAAATTATAGTTCAATCGGTTTTCTGATAATTAGTATCAAACGACAATATTTATTTTAAGTGAAGCGATTTTTGTCAGCATATTCACGAAAAGTAATCATTATTCCCGGTTGTATCAAGTTCTATTAGTTCGGATTAAACAAAAGGAGGAAGTGTCGTTCGTGGTGTATAAACCGATTAGAGAAGAAGTAGATCATCCGATATGCAAACACAATTCAGCTGGAAGTTATGCTGTTGGCTGCGATGTTTCTAATTTGGCATCCGGCATCTACTTCTACCGTCTCGAAGCAGGCAATTTCTTCCTGACGAGAAAAAGGGTGTTAATGAAATATATTCTTTCAATATTAAATCGAAGAATAAGTCTTAAGTGAATTCAAGTTTTGAACTCGCATCGCTCCTCGGGAGGGACTTGAACCCCCAACCTAGTGGTTAACAGCCACCCGCTCTGCCAATTGAGCTACCGAGGAATAGCGACAAAATATAATCGGGGGTTCATCATAAAGCAAGCGGGAAATAGGGTTAAAAAAAATAATTATCACGGAATCGCTCCTATTTTCTTAATTCACTCTAATTTTCAAAAATCAATGAGAGAATAAGTTCAAATTGAGAATAATGCTGCTTAATTTTGAATTAAGATCAGGAAAATGAGTGTCGAGCTGCAGACATTAGCCTTGCAATTTAAGCCTAACTTGTTAATATTACTACGCTGTATATTTTTCAATTATTTAGGAAGGTAATTAGATGAAGATTGATATGGTCATGCCGAAACTTGGAGAATCTATCGCCGAGGCGACAGTTATCAAATGGCTGAAACAGCCGGGAGACAGAGTGGAGGAGGACGATGTTGTGCTTGAGATATCAACTGATAAGGTAGATTCTGAGATTCCTTCTCCAGGAACGGGATTTCTATCCAAAATAATTGCTCAAGAGGGAGAGACAGTCGAGGTAGGGACAATTATCGCGGAAATAGTGACCGAAGAGTCTGAATTGGAAGGGGGGAATGGCGAAGCTCCCACAGTAGCTGATGAGCAGACGGAAGAGAGCGCTGATGACAGAGGTGTAGAAGACGAAACAGCTGTGGAAGAAGCTACAGAAGAGAGCGAAGTTACTGTCGAGAAGAAATCTGTTACAGCACCGGCAGTAGATGAACAGGAAGTGAGCGGAGGAAAATTTTATTCGCCCTTGGTCCGCTCCATCGCACGAAAAGAGGGTGTTTCCGTTGAAGAGTTGGATAAGATCACCGGAACAGGAGCAGGAGGTCGAGTAACTAAAACCGATCTGCTGAGCTATATCGGTTCCGGAAGCGGCGCAGCTGTAGCTGTCGAAGAAGTTAAAGAGCTGGAGGAGATAACTGAAGTAGTTTTGACTGAGCCAGAAACCTCTCAGAAAGAAGAAGCTGTTGAAGTCGAAGAGCCTCCGAAATCTGCTCCGAAACCGGTGGATGAGATAGTTGTCGCGAAGAAGGAACTTGCACCGGGAAAAACAACTGCAAACATTGAAGATGAAGTAGTGCCGATGGACCGGATGCGGAAGGCGATCTCCGAACACATGGTTCGCAGTGTCAAAACGAGTCCGCACGTATTTATAATTTCTGAGGTCGATATGAAAAACATCGTTGATTTCAGGGAAGATGTAAAAAACGCCTTTTTGAAGCGCGAAAATTTCAAGTTAACATATACTCCATTCATCGTCAGAGCAGTTGCACGGGCATTAAAGGAGTATCCGTACCTGAACGCCTCAGTTGACGGGGATAATATCATACTCAAAAAATCGATCAACGTCGGAATTGCAGTGGCGCTTGAAAAGGGATTGATAGTGCCTGTGATAAACAACGCAGATGATCTTGATCTCCTTCAGACTGCACGAATCGTGAATGAACTTTCGACCAAGGCAAGGACGAAAAAACTGATGCCGGACGATGTTCAGGGTGGAACTTTTAGCGTTACCAACATGGGAGTATTCGGAAGTCTCGCCGGATTTCCGATAATAAACCAACCACAAGTTGCGATATTGGGAGTCGGCGCGATCAGGAAGCAAGCTGTTGTCGTGAATGACGCAATTACGATCCGACCTGTAATGCAGCTGACCATAGGCTTTGACCATCGGATCGTTGATGGAGCGGATGGAGCAAAATACCTTGAAAGAGTATCCAAAATTCTTTCCGGTTTCGACCCGTTGATAGGAATCTGAATTGCTGCCTGAAGCTGACATAAAATCGCCTAAAAGAACTCCGAGACCCGAATGGCTGAAAGTTCGCTTGCCTTCTGGCGAGGGATATACCAGAACTAAGCATATCGTAAAAGAATTTAATCTTCACACCGTATGTGAGGATGCAAGATGTCCCAATATGGCAGAATGCTGGGGTAACGGTACAGCTACTTTTATGATACTTGGTGATATATGCACTCGTTCTTGTGGATTTTGTAATGTAAAGACCGGTAGACCTACCGAATTAGATTTAGATGAGCCGAGAAGAGTGGCGGAAGCGATAGTAGCAATGGGAATTAACTATGCGGTAGTGACGTCGGTCAACCGCGACGAACTGACTGACGGCGGAGCTAGCATTTTTGCGGAAACTATAAGGCAGATCAGGGAAAAATCGCCCGAGTGCACTATAGAAGTGCTTATTCCTGATTTTAAAGGAGATCATGAAGCACTGTTGACTCTGCTAAATGCGAAACCTGACGTTCTTAATCATAATATAGAGACTATTCCGAGACTATACAGCAAGGTTAGACCTCAAGCAGATTATGAACAATCTCTCGAACTGATACAGAGGGCGAAAAATGAAGGGGTGGTTACAAAAAGTGGTATGATGGTAGGATTAGGTGAAGAGAGTGATGAAGTCTTGAATGTAATGGAAGATCTGAAGAGTTATGGGTGCGACATTGCAACTATCGGACAATATTTGCAACCTTCTAAAAAACATTTGCCTGTGGACCGTTATGTTCATCCTCTTGAGTTTGCGGAATATAAAGCATACGGATACGTATTAGGTTTCGATATTGTGGAATCGGGACCACTCGTTCGCTCATCTTATCATGCAGAAAACGCAAGAGCCATACTAAGTCAGTAAATCAAAGTTGTCTGTTGATGTGAAGGCAGGAAAAGAAGTGTCAAATTCTAAAGAGAAAATAAGATCAATCGCACTTGAATTAGGATTTACTAATTTTGGTGTCGCGAAGGCAGCACCACTCGAGAAGGAGAAAAAAGCGCTCGAGGAGTGGATTAAGTTTGGACATCATGGCACTATGTCTTGGATGGAACGAAACAGTGAGTGGAGAACTGATCCTACCAAGTATTTTCCGGGCGCGAAATCTGTTATCTCTCTTGGGATGAACTATTACACACAAAATGATCATTCTAACGATAGCTCGTACGGAAAGATCTCTAACTATGCCTGGGGAGAGGATTATCATGACATAATCAATGAGCGACTCGGAAAATTGATCGAAGAATTGAAAAAATTGTTTCCTAATTCAAAGTTCAAAGATTGCTGCGATACAGCTCCGATTATGGAGAAAGTGTGGGCTGAGAAGGCGGGTATCGGCTGGATAGGGAAGCACACTAATCTTATAACAAAAGAGTTAGGTTCATGGGTCTTCTTAAGTGAGATCATCACCGATCTTGAATTGGAAGAGGATACTCCCGGCATGGATTTTTGCGGGAGTTGTACCCTGTGCATAGATTCATGTCCGACCGACGCCCTATATGAACCGTACAAATTGGATTCCAAACGTTGTATCTCCTATCTTACGATTGAGCATAAGGGGAATTTTGATTCAGGTACTCCTTCGCTTGATGGGTGGATCTATGGCTGTGATATTTGCCAACAAGTATGTCCGTGGAATAATTTTCAATCGGAAACTGAGGAATCTTCATTCCAGCCTTCAGAAATTGGTACCGAATTAGAATTAGAATATGTCAATAACCTGGATGAAGAAGATTTTAAACTCTTATTCAAGAAAAGTCCAATAAAACGAACAAAGCTGAGCGGTTTAAACCGGAATAAAGAAAAATTAGGTCAAGCCCTAAATGTTGTGTAATTTTATCATAAGCGGTTTGCCGTCGAATGAATTCGGACCTCAAAAAGTTGTAACAACTTCAAAGTTACACTTTAAAGTAGAAGGTTTCACTGAAAATATTGCTTGATCCTCATAAACGTATAAGTTCTAAGAGAGTAAAAATGTGTCCGGGAAACTTTCCTTCTCAGAAGAACAGAATGAGATTAATAAAGCTCTTCAAACCCCTGTTTCAACTCCCGAACGCATGGAATAATTGAAATTATTGGGACATTTAAAACTTTGATATACTCTTTATAATGCTGCATAAGGTAGTCAAAATACATTGGTATAAACGGATGCATTGCGACTTATGGTAGAATTAAGAATTCTACCATGGCGGCCTATTTTCTTGATAGATTACTCCAATGCTAATAATACGATTGATAGAGAACCACAAAACGGTCGATTATGGAACAAATTTCTAAGTTTTCACTCGCACATTAATTTCAATTAGATAATTTTTTAATACTATCTAAAAGGGCTAATGAGTAATATGACTAGTGATAAGATTAATCGGAGCAGGTCAATGACGAACAAAATGTGGAGGACTAATTGGGATTATTAGATAAAGCAGGAAAACTTTTAGAAAAAGCTGCGCGAGAAGGAGTCATAGCGGGAAAGAAGGCTATTAAGGAGGGGAAGAAAGCTGGCAAGGTATTGGCTCGAGAGGGAGTCATAGCGGGGAAGAAAGCTATCAAGGAGGGGAAGAAAGCTGGCAAGGTATTGGCAAGAGAGGGAGTCATAGTGGGGAAGATGGCTATCAAGGAGGGGAAGAAAGCTGGCAAGGTATTGGCAAGAGAGGGAGTCATAGTGGGGAAGATGGCTATCAAGGAGGGGAAGAAAGCTGGCAAGGTATTGGCAAGAGAGGGAGTCATAGTGGGGAAGATGGCTATCAAGGAGGGGAAGAAAGCTGGCAAGGTATTGGCAAGAGAGGGAGTCATAGTGGGGAAGATGGCTATCAAGGAGGGGAAGAAAGCTGGCAAGGTATTGGCAAGAGAGGGAGTCATAGTGGGGAAGATGGCTATCAAGGAGGGGAAGAAAGCTGGCAAGGTATTGGCAAGAGAGGGAGTCATAGCGGGGAAGAAAGCTATCAAGGAGGGGAAGAAAGCTGCTAAGGTATTGGCTGGAGAGGGGTTTATGGCTAAAAAGAAGGTGGTTAAAAAGAGTCTAAAAGCGAGAAAAAAAACTACAGCAAAAAAAACTATCAAAGGAAAAAAGAAAGTCCCGAAGAAAAGGAAGTGAGCTAGCGAGGGATCGGCTTGACAAAATAAATCATAATTGGATTTGAGTGTCCGATTCCAGATGATACTTTTTCGCACTCTCAGATTTAGCAACAAAGCCCATTTCCCAAAACCCATAATTGATGTGCCAAAACAGCGTATCGATCGATAATTCTTAATGCTTCAAATTGTTAACCTATTTGGGACTCGACCAAATCCGATGAACCCTTTATTTGAGATATTCTAGAGAGAAATTTTCACAGAATTTCTCGTATGTGTATAATAGAGAAAGAATATATCTTAGTTTTCATCTCTAAATCCTATACTCTATTTCCATATTTCAATATCAGGAGAACAATTATGCGAAGCCCGGCTATGCACGTATGTCGACAGTAGAGCGCAATTCAGAGATGCGGATTTATGCTTCATTTTAAGAAGAGCGCGAAAGAATATTCGAGAACCTGCCAGTGGAGTAAAATCTAAACTAGACAGGCTGTAATGGGCAGTGGGATTCATGCATGGAGGTGATACTCTGGTTGTATGGAAGTCAGATAGACAGACCAGATCCCTGAGGCAGCTATAGAGATATCATTAACCTTCTTAAAGAGAAGGGGATGAATATCAAGAGTTTGCAGTAAAGCATTGAAACAGGTTCGTCCAGAGAAAACTGCTATTTCATCTATTCGACCCCTCAGCGGAATTTGAAAGGGAGATGATATGCGATCGGATAATTGCTCGCATGGCCGTAGCGAGAGAAAGAGGCAGGGTCGTCGGTCGTCCAAGAAAGCTCAATGAGAATAACAGAGCTCTCGTCTAATCAATAAGGGAAGATAAATCATATTCGGCGAAAGATGTGGGTGACACCCTTGGCTTATAAAAAACCACTCTATAAAAGAAACCTCCAAGAATACAATAATTTAAAGTCCAGGAAAAATAGAAAGAAGAAACTAGGGATGAAGGGAGCTTGATTGAATCAAACCACGAAGAGTAACATTTTGAGGAGGTACATGAAATTCTAACAGCTGTGTGATCGCCTCCTCAAATCAATAATAACAAACCAGAGGAGACAATCATGGGATATTTGGATATGTACGCCAAGTTGGATCGACATGCCGACAGGATATCGAGAGGAGACAAAGATCTCAAGCAAGACCTTCTTTGTCTGTCATACACCACATTTACTTCAGCTTTTTCTCGGAGGTACGAACTATCTCTGGGTGAGCTGGTCAATAACATGCAGCTGCGGGCCAAGGAATTCAGAAGTGAAAAGCGAAGACACTTCGGAAACCGAGGATATAACGGAACCAAGGATGTCTATTCGAAAGTTCGATACTACAATGATGATGTCAAGATATTACACTTGAATGGCTCTGAAGCAGCAGACGATCTGTTGATGGGCCCGTATGATAAGCGAAGAGCGCCCCTAGCTGATGCGATAGCCTTCAGGATTGATTTGGAGAATTTCCTGATTAATCTAACAGAGAGAGACCGTTCAATCCTTCTTAAGAGAATTGAGGGGTATCAGGTAAAGGAACTCTCATCACTATTCAATAGTTCGTCCTCAACTATTTCAAAACGCTTAAAGAGGATAGGAAGAGAGATAACCGTCTCTTTAGATATTCCAAAAGATCTGGCTATCTCCTTTGGAATAAGTTAATAAATGAAGAGTTTAAGAGGAGATGAGCTCTGAGCAGATTGAAAATATGTTAAGCTTGTTTCTGGACTCCGGCAATCCGATCATAAGTTTTGATCTGAATATTATGGATTACTAAAAATGTCCTAGTAATTATATTTATGTCTAAATAACATAAATAAATTTCTCCGCAATACTTCTTTTAAAATAAAAAGAACACCATAAAATAACACATAGATTAGAAAAGCTGTTACTGATACGAACTGGAGTAAAAGTATTACCGCACCAAATGGTAAAAATATAATGCTTATAATTACTTGAATTGATAATTTTGATATAAACTTCTTCATCTAATATTAGGTATATATATTTTGAATGATTTAAAAGCAACATCACCGATCGGTTTTAACGGTGTTGATGTTTTTTCCCCTGCCGGTTGAAAATTTATCAAGAACCTTGGTATCATCGCCAAGAGAGAAGGGTCTTTCGGCAATATTGGACCCAATAATTTCGGCATTCCCGTATGATAAGATACTTCAATTTTGTAATCTTTTATATAGGAATCTATCTAATAGCCTCCAATTGGTCTTTGAAGAAGGGTAGCGTCTTCTCCAGTCCCTCCGTTAGAGAAACTTTCGGCTCCCAATTCAACAGCTCCTTGGCCCTGGAGATATCAGGTTTTCTGACTTTTGGGTCGTCTTCAGGGAGCGGTTTGTTCTCTATGCGTAGCTCCACGCCAGCTGCATTGGCAATTTTCGATGCAAAATCAAGAATTGATAATTCTTCAGGGTTTCCGATGTTGAATGGTTCGGGGTGGTCCGACGTTAATATTTTATAAAATCCCTCTATCGTATCACTTACGTAGGTAAAACTCCTCGTCTGACTGCCGTCTCCATATACAGATAGAGTTTCACCTCTGAGTGCTTGCGTAATGAATGTGGGAAGCGCCCTACCATCATCCAACCTCATTCTTGGGCCATACGTGTTAAATATTCGGACTATTCTGGTACTCAGGTTATGATATCGATGGTATGCCATCGTCATCGCCTCAGAAAATCGTTTTGCCTCATCATATACTCCTCTGATCCCAATAGAGTTAACGTTTCCCCAATAATCTTCCGGCTGAGGATTTACCAAAGGATCGCCATAAATCTCGGAGGTAGATGCCAGGAAAAATGTGGCAGATTTTTCCAAAGCTAGACCAAGTGTGTTTAGAGTGCCGAGTGAGCCGACTTTGAGCGTTTGAATAGGATAATTCAGATAATCTTTGGGACTGGCCGGGGATGCGAAGTGTAATACGTAATCAAGGCTTCCCCTAATGAATATGAAATTAGTAACATCGTGATGAATAAATTTAAACCTTGGGTTTCCTAACAGATGAGAGATGTTATCCAGATTTCCGGTTAGGAGATTGTCGATGCAGATCACCTCTATCCCTTCCGCTAAGAGACGGTCGCACAGGTGGGATCCTAAAAATCCGGCGCCTCCAGTTATAAGAGCTCTCAAACACAAATCCTCAGTATTCTACAAATAAAGACATTCTTTAAGCTTTGATTTTACGAAGTGCTATGTTCAACTGCAACCTCTAACGGCATTGTAGAGAGTACACTGATACCGACTAAAGCCTAAGGAGTCAAAAGATATCCACGCCTGCTGGAATTGAATTGACAAGATTCGAAGATCATAGGATTACAGATATCAGACTTATTGAAAATTGTTTGAACAGATTGAGATTACTTTTAATCGGCAAAAAGGGATCCAAAATATATTGCACCATTGCAGTATATTGCGTTTTAAATATCTAATTGTCCATATATGGTATATTTTTGTGTAAATTTTTAATAATTATGCATAACCTGCCAATATTCACCAAAAATGGTTGACTTTTTTTGCTCCATCTATTAACTATTCGCTGATGATTTTGAGGAAGAATGATAAGTACATGATAATTGAACTTTCATGCGTGCAATTATGAAGCAATCTGCTTGTAAGCGATTGGTATTATAATATGTCAATCTTATTTGAGACATCTGTATATTCTATAATTTCAATTTAGAGGGAGAGCTTACCATCACTGCTAATAAAAAAGCACTTTTTAATCACTCTTTGCATTCCGAAAGATTGCATAAACAGCTATTCAGTGTTACATCTGTTTTCATTCTGCTGATGTTCCTTTCGATATCCAGTCCTCTTCTTGCGCAAACGGAATCTGGCCGATCTAAGGCACAGAAGGAAGCTCTGAAGGAACAGATCATAATTTCAGGAAAGTCAGAGGCAGAGATCAAAGAGCAGTTAATTCGATCAGGTATGTCTGATGCCGAGATTCAGAGTCATATGGAGAGCCTACAAAAATCCGATCAATTGCCAGATAGCTTAGATCTGGTTCTATTTGAGTCAATTGCTGATACTGCTGATACTGCTGATGTTGCGAAGGAAGAGTTTGATGAGTTGTCTCAATTTGATGAATTTGATGATATTGAAGAAGAAATACCAATTTTGATAGAGGAGCCAATCGCCGAAGAAGTCCTGAGACCGTTCGGATATGAGATATTCAATCTTTCACCGAAAACATTTGAGCCGTTGGAGGGCGGACCGGTTGATCCAAACTATCCGTTAGGGCCCGGAGATGAGATAGTCCTCACTCTCTGGGGAGACACAGAGCAATTTCACCGGTTACGGATCGACAGAGAAGGGAAGATACTGATACCCGATATCGGGCAGGTGGTAATCACCGGTCTGACATTGGAAAGAGCGGAAGAAAAGATAAAAAATCGACTCTCAGGCGTATACTCAGGGCTTGATCCCTTTTCAGGATCTCAGAGCACTTTTTTTGATCTCTCTATGGGAAAACTACGCTCTATCAGAATATTCATTATGGGTGAGGTAAAGAGGCCTGGTGGGTACACAATGCGCGCGACCGTTACAGCGTTCAACGCGCTCTACTATGGTGGGGGACCAAACCAAAGAGGCTCATTACGAAACATAAGAATTATAAGAGATGGCAAAACAATAAATAGAATGGATCTTTATAGCTATCTGTTATATGGAAAGACTGAAGAGGACATGAGGCTTCAGGATGGGGATGCTATATTTGTACCGATTAGGGGGCGTATGGTTGCTATTAAAGGAGAAATAAACGCGCCTGCTTTCTATGAACTAAAACCATGGGATAAGCTCCGAAATTTACTTTCTTTAGCGCGAGGACTTAAAGCGACCGCCTATATAGATAGGATACAAATCGATAGGATTGTCCCCTTTGAGGAGAGAGAATCATATCCGCAAGAACGGAAGATCATTGATATTGATTATAAATCTTATATAAAGGATAAAGATAAAGATTTTCAGCTGGTAGATGGTGATGTCATATCAGTGTTTTCAATATTGGACGTTAAGATGAATCTCGTGAACATCGCTGGGTCCGTTACTCGACCCGGCACATATGAATGGAACGAAGAGATGCGTTTAACAGACCTCATCGAGAAAGCTGATGGCGTATTAGGCGAGATTTATTTGGATAGGGTGGATATCACCAGAACAAAATTGGATCTTACAAAGCAGCTGATACGAATTGATTTAGGACTGGCAATGTCCGGCGACAGCACTCAAAATTTACTTTTACAGGAGCTGGATGAAGTTAGAATATATTCTATTCATGAGATCGAAGGATCTTACAGTGTCACCATTAGAGGTCAAGTAAAAAACCCTGGCAGATATCCGCTTTTAGAAGATATGAACCTTTATGACCTATTGTTTAAGGCGGGAGGAATGCTTGATCCCGCGTATATGAAGAATACGTATCTTGAAAGAGCTGATATTATCAGAATCGGAGATAACTCGCTCAAAAAAGACCTCATTACATTTAATCTTGGAAAACTTTTAGACGGGGATCAAAACGAAAATATTGGCCTACAGAACCAAGATGAAATTTTCATCTATTCTATGACCGATGTAGAAGGTCAACCTTCTGTAAGAGTTTCAGGTCATGTGAAACGCCCAGGTCGTTATCGGTTCCAAGATAATATGACCATTTATGACCTTCTGTTCAAGGCGGGTGGTATGTTAGACGAAGATTTCAGAAAGGAAACCTATTTAGAACGAGCGGATCTGCTAAGGCTGAATGACGACGGGATTACACGTACAACAATTCCCATTCACATTGGTCATGTTCTATTAAGGGATCCTAAAGAAAATATACATTTAATTGATAATGATGAGCTGATAGTATATGATATTTTTACCGTCGAACGAAAAAAGTTTGTCACGATTACAGGTAGAGTAAAAAGACCTGGACAAATTGAACTAACTGATGGTATGTCTCTAAAGGATCTATTGATGAGAGCCGGAGGTTACACTAATGACGCATTCCGTTTTCATGCCGAAGTGGCGAGAATTGATCCCTTTAACTTAAGTGAAAAATCCTTGGCAGACATCATCAAAGTCGAACTGCCTAAAACACTCTCTGAGGTTCGTCTTGGTGACCAGGGATTCCTGCTGAAGGAATATGACAGAATAACAATCATGAGACATCCGAATTGGCAGCTTCAGCGAACCGTTACAATCTCTGGTGAAGTGAATTTCCCGGGAGAGTACTCCCTAAAAGATAAGGACGAAAAGTTATCTGATTTGGTGAAAAGAGCTGGAGGAATGAGCTCTGAGGCATTTGAAGAAGGAGCAAGGTTTACACGAGATGGTCAGAGAGTAATATTTGATCTGAACAAAGCGCTTAAATCAAACTCCTCAAAAGATGATATCGTTCTTCGCCCTGGAGACAGTATCACAATTCCGAATAATCCAATGGTTGTGTCCCTTAGCGGGGCGCTGCAAACTCCAGGTCTTCTGAAGTATATACCAGAAAAGAAGTCAATGTATTATATTGATCGGGTAGGTGGCTTTGTGAAGGATGCCGATCGAAGGAGCGTCTTAATTACCCGTGCAAATGGGCGAGTGGATGTCGGTATCAAACGGTTTTGGTGGGATCCGAAAGTGAATGAAGGGGATCAAATCAGAGTAGCCTTAAAAGAAAAGAAAGAGCCATTTGATATGAGCGTATTTCTTAAAGAGACAGCGAGTATAGCGGCAAGTTTTGCAACAGTTATTTTTGTAATATCCCAATCATCAAAATGAATACTTTGGTATCTCAGTTAAAACCCCATTTTATCCAACGATTTGTTAAATTATTAGTAAGTTAAGTAATTGTTTCTTTTGATTATCAAAGAATCGCTTTTGATGGTTTATATCTCCATATAGTAATTCCGATGCTATTCAGACACCGATTCCGATTCAGTTCGAACACTTTGTCCTCGTCGCGCATTGCCTCACGTAAAATTGCACTTTAAGAAAGCTGTTGCCTCACTGGAAAAGTAACCCAATACTTAAGATAAATAAGAGGAGGGTATTTTAATGAGGTTAGCGATGAGTTAATAACGAGAACATAGTTGTTGATACAAATAGTTCGACGATATCAGGAATCCAGCCGCATGCAAAAAAGATCGATCCTAGATGAATTTGTCGTATCCACCTTTTATTCCAATGGGGTGTATATACCCCAAACCTTCATGGACAATTTTTAGTATATTGCGAAGGTATAAATGGAGGTAATTTTCTATAAAAACGGAAGTCAGGGAAGAACTTAGGATAAGACGGATTTGCAATATTCTTAAAATAGCCCGCCTGTGTGGTAATGTAGCTAAAGTTTGCAGTGAGTTTGCAGTCCTGAGGTCCTATCGAGAGAAAAGAAAGCCAACTAAGATATTGAATACACTGGAAATAGCTTAATAGTAGCAAAAAATTCTCTCGTTATACCTGGTACAGAAAATGGGGGCGGGGCATTTGACACCTAAAAATCAATGAAATCTGTCCGAACAGAAGTGACCACTTCTTTAGGGCCAGGTCTGATAGCCCGATCAGAGCGCGAACATCATAAGAGAATGCTATGAGAGTGATTACAATGCAGGGAAGCTCGCAAATACAGATAATATTCTTGCAATTTAGACATGGCGCATTAATTTAAACTTGCGAATTGTTTTTCAGGGAATAAACTTTTTTGAGAAGAATGACGATAACACGAATATCATAGTTTATTCAGAAATACTGTATTACTAAAGGGAAGAAACAAGATGAAGAAAGTTTATGTAGGTATGGCAGCTGATCTAATTCACCCTGGACATTTAAACATAATAATGGAAGCAAAACAACTCGGATACGTCATTGTTGGCTTATTAACTGATGAAGCCATAGCTAGTTATAAACGTATTCCATTTCTTTCATATGATCAAA
The DNA here is from genome assembly GCA_004402895.1 of Fidelibacterota bacterium MT.SAG.3. Lineage (GTDB taxonomy): Bacteria > Fidelibacterota > SORT01 > SORT01 > SORT01 > SORT01. Next base: position 19,231 of record SORT01000014.1, read on the forward strand.
GGAAACTGATTGTAGAAAATATAAAAGGCGTTGATGAAGTAATATCTCAAAAAACTTTAGATTATGTACCTAATCTTAAGAAAATAAAACCTGATTATGTCGTCCATGGAGATGACTGGAAGATTGGAATACAAAAAGAAGTTCGTCGAGAGGTGATCGATACCATTAAAGCGTGGGGTGGAAAATTGGTAGAGACAGCCTATACAAAAGGAATATCATCAACACAACTAATAAGAGCAGTGACAGAAAGGGGTATTACTCCCGATAAAAGGCTTAAGAGTTTGAAGATACTATTGAATATAAAGCCTATTTTAAGATCGCTCGAAGCTCATAATGGGGTAACCGGATTAATTGTAAATAATACAAAAATAGAACGTAATGGTGAAACAAGAGAATTTGATATCATTTGGTTAAGCAGCTTGACACTTTCGACTGCAAAAGGTAAACCAGATACTGAGATAGTTGATTTTTCCTCTAGGTTTCAAATTATCGAGGAGATACTAGAAGTAACTACAAAGCCCATAATAGTGGACGGAGATACAGGAGGGAATACGGAACAATTTAAATTTCGTGTAAGGACGTTAGAGCGGCTTGGTGTATCGGCGATAATTATAGAAGATAAAGTCGGATTGAAACGTAATTCATTGTTTGGAACGAACGTAAAACAAGAACAGGAGACCATTGAAAATTTCTGCGAAAAGATTCGAGAGGGAAATATATCACATTAGCGTAAGTAGTTATAGAGAGTTAGGTACTGTCACGAAATTTTTTAATCAGTTTAACGTAATTGAAATTAATGCTGGGAAGAGAGTAGTGATACCAAGTACCGAAGAATCAAAACTCGATGAATGGTATAAATTATGTGAAGACCTAATTAAGAAGGAAGTTTTGATTAAGGCTTAAGTTTTAACTTTCTGTTCAACTGGAGTTAGTGAAAGGTGTAGTTTAATAATTTAGTTGCACTAAGTTTATCATGACTAGCAAAATGAAAAATTTTGTTAAGTATTATAAATTCTTTTTAATTGAAGTAACTCAATTCAAGGCCGGCTCTGATTGGTATCAAAACACTTGAAATATTTTCATCAGTTCTCACATAGTCTAAATAATCAGCGACTTCTATAGCATGAGAAATAGCATTATCCGCCACTATCAGTGCTGGTTTTACCAGTTTTGTCGAGATTAGTTTAATATAATAGATATATTCGTCCTTGGTCGCGTCAATAAACACAAAATCAAATTTTTCATCTATGTTTTGTAATAATACTAAAGCCTCTCCATTCAATAGATTAATATTTTTGAGGTTGGCTTTTTTGAAGTATTCACGCGCTATGCTAGCATGATTACTATTTCTTTCAATTGTTAATACTTTCCCTTTATTTTCTCTAGCTGCTAAGGCTAACCATATCGTTGAATAACCTACACCGGTTCCTATTTCAAGAATATTTTTGGCTCCACTTGTTTTAACAAGTATCGAAAATAACTTTCCGACTTGTTCGTCCACATTAGGAATAGAATTATCAATGCAATATTTGTCAATCTCTTCTAACAAATTACTGCCCGCCATGTCTTCCTTCATATCTTCGGTCAACTTATCGAACTCCTCTCTAAAGATGGCTTCTTTAATTTTTAGTTTCGAGTTATCCAAATCTGTTTTGGATACTTTATTTCCATTTGTGCAACTCCCTCTTGAGATCGGATCTTGCCAGTCACACAGATTGATTCATATAAGTAATAAACTTCTGGAGGTGAATCAAAATTAATTCGATCGTTACCCAAAATAACAATTAAAAATAATGGATTAGAGTATGGTCTATCAATACTCAAAAAAGTTTGATGTCCACGGCCAGATGAAACAAAGCGCGATTCAACAACTTTTCCACAAACAGTTTTAACATCGCCAATATGATTATGGGCTTCAATTGCTCGAACATATCCTTCTGGTGCTTCTACCCTTTCTTTTCCACAGGAATAAGCAAATAAGAATATAAGAGCAAGTATTAAAGATTTCTTTAGAGTCACATTCTATTTCTCATTAATTATCTTAATTTTTGTTATAGTCTTATCTTTCCACTTATCCCACACCTAATCTGTCATTTCAATTTTATTATTCTAATCCTTCTGATCCGCAGTTCATCTCTGACTTCTGCTATCATAAATAATTACCTCCATTTATACCTTAGCAATATACTAAAAGTGTCCATGAAGGTCTGGGGTATCTACACTATGTGTTTCATTTATTTCTCCCTATGAACGATCGAGCCGGTATCGGCGAAAATAAAATATTCCTCATAATGTATAAATAATTTCATTCATGTCAATATGTATCAAGGTGTGACTCTTTGAACATCTTGGGGCAAATAATTTTATCTAAACAAACAAATGATCAGAAATTACAACCAAGCCGCTTTGAGGAGAGCGCCCTCTCCGAAGCGCGCGCGTATTGAATCGAGCGCTCTGTTGAATGAAATTTGTTTTTTCCTTTCAGCACTTTCATCGAAGAGTCCTATCTGCCCTGAAGAACGTGAAAAGCGCCGAGCTTCGATCTCTATCGTACGGATACGGATGCGCCGTTTCACCGTTCGTTCGAAAAGGTCCGAACCCGCGGCACAGAGATCGTCATCAAGAAAAAGCGGATGCCGCAGTTTCATGCTTCCGCGTTCCTCTTTTTCATCGGAATAGATAACACGGATACGAAGTTCTCCCGCATTGGTATTTTTCTTCCTCAATTCATAACCGATGCGCAATATCATCTTTCCCAATGAGGCAAGAAGTTGATTCCAATCGTTCGTGTCTTCATCGAAACTGATCTCCTCCCGGAGAGAGGGTTCAACACTTGGAAGACGCACGGGGGACGTGTCAACGGCATTCGATTGGCGATGAACAAGGCCCCCCTTCTCTCCGAGCAGCATGACGAGATGCTCTAATGAGAGCGCCGCCACCTGACCGATCTTCAGAAGGTTAACCTCCCTGAGCGCTTCAAACACCAATTTGCGGACGACCGGGAGCTTGTGAACGTTGTACGGACTGATAAAAGAGGCTTCTTCACCCGTTCGGATCTCCCGTATGCTGAGCGGTTTCGTAACGGATGAAGCTATGCGGCTTGTAAGTTTGTTACTTGCCACGCCGATAGCGGTATCAAGCGAAAGACGACGCTGTATCTCTTTTTGAATTTTCATGGCTGTATCGGTCGCCGGACCGAAAAGACGATCTGTTCCCGAAAGATCGAGATAAGAATTGCCCCAAAGATGAGGCTCGACAAGAGGCGTAAAATTAGAATATATCTCCCACAAAGCCTTCGATGCGCGCCTGTAAAGCCTTCCGTTAGGCGGCAAAAGCACTGCGGACGGTGAGAGTCTCACCGCTTGCTGAAGAGCCATCCCGGGGAATACGCCATCTGAACGAACCTCTTCTGATGCTGCAATGACAAGGCTCCGCGCGGAATTTACGGGCGCCACTATAACCGGTTTTCCTTTTAGTGATGAATCGGCTATCCTTTCGACCGCAATGGGGAATGCGGGTACCTGAACTGCTGATATATGTCTTTCGATCATGTCATATACGCTTTTTGTTCACTTAATCTAACGCATATCCGCTGAGTTGTCAAGCGGTTTAATGCCGCATCAACTGTGTTGATACGGCATTGACTACGTCAATGCACTCCAAAGGATTATGATCGTAAATCCTGACTCGCGAAAAAAATAATGGAGCTATTTACCGAAAAGAAAAACTTAGAATGATTTGTATATATCGGACAACCTGAATATATCGTAATTACCATCGATAAACGCAGAAAATAGAATCTCCGGAACGCTTGGGTGAAAAGCTGCAAAATCTTCGTCAGCGGAATTGCTCGTAAGTTGAACGGCATAACCGTCTGAAAGACGGTAGAGCCAGACATCATCATTGCCTGCCCTGTTCGATGTGAAAGCAATAAAATTACCATCGGGTGACCAGACAGGATTCTTTTCATCCGAATCCCAATCCACAAGTAGTTCCGGATCCCCACCCGCGGAGGGCATTGTCCAGATATCGAATCTCCCGTTGAAGTTGGAATGAAAAATCAGAGTGGCATCATCAGGGGAAAAGGAAGGGTGACCGTCCGAACCTTCACGCTGCAGCAGCGGAGCGCTGAGCGTATTCGTCATGTTAATCATCCAAATATCTGAATCGCCTTCTTCTTCCCGTTCGTAAACAAGTAAGTTTCCGGAATTGCTGCCGGAAGGAAAAAACGAGGCAATACCGTTATCTGATGTTAAGGTATCAACTTCTTCCGTAATTAAATCAAGCAGGTATAACTGATAGTTCCCCTCCCTGTTGGAAGAATATATAAGTTTGCTCTTGGCTGCCCAATAAAAGGGCATAATTTCTGAAGAAGGATTGTGCGAAAGATTAAGGTCATATTCTCGCGTAAAATGAATTCTAATGGAAAAGAGTTCCATGTTTCCTGTGCGTCGTGATTGGGCAATAATCCGTGTTGAATCAGGCAGATAAGTCGGTACGCTATTGAATAAATCAATTCCGTCCCTGCTCGTGATCCTTACCGTCCTGTTATCTTCTACTATGAATAACGAAGTGTCTGAGAATGTCCCTTCACCTCCCCACCATTTTACTACCAAAGTATATTCCTCTCCATGCTTATACTTGGATCTGTCTCCAAAATCAAATGCGGCTGTCTCTTTTTTATTCTCGAATCTTTTTTCTTCAACGTTCTCAATTTTATATAAAATACTGTCGACCTTGGAATTTGTAATTACAACTACCGACACTATGGATTTTCCGGAGACCATAAATCCTTCCAGCGGGTAAGAAATACTGATCGAGGAAATAACTTCTTCCACTCCAAACGGTTCATCTTCCGAACAGTTGGTTATAAAAAAGAGAGCGGTAGCCACCGCTAAAATTCTCATATAAATTACTTTTAAGCGCTTTATCATCTTATTGAGCGGTTGACGGGGGTCGAACCCGCGACATCCAGCTTGGGAAGCTGACGCTCTACCAACTGAGCTACAACCGCTTATATCTCACAATTTAATATAAACAGTTAATCGTCAAAAAAACAATCAGTAATGGGGATTATCTCAATTATCATGCGATATTTAAGAGGTTATCAACATGTTATTAACACAATTTGTCGTAAATTTCTAATTAATACCACTATATATGGTATTTTTCTCTTGACTGCAAGTTTCAATGTTGCTATATTTAAGTCTTAGTGGATTAGGTGTATTGTAACACAAATTATTTCACTTTATTAGAAACAGAATATATATGCGTATCGAGAAATCTCTGTATGCATACCCACCGAAGAGGAAACGCGGATGAGCTCAAATATTTCTATCGATTTTCAAGAACCTAACAAGGACGAAACCCCCATAACGCAAACCGGAAACACTCCTGAACCGTTACCGGTGGCTGTTAAAGACTCCTCCACAGAGAAAAAACAATCGAAACAAACTAAAGAAAGCAAAGAGTCCAAGCAGACTTATCTTCTCACCGAAGAAGAGTTGCAACTGATAAAAGATAAATTTTATTCTGAACCGGAAGGCGGTTCACTGCTTGCAGATGCGATGGAGACAAACGCCTACTATCCCGAAAACGATCTTGCCGCAGATGTTTTAAGAAATAAATATTTAGCTCCGAATGAAAAGGGACCGCTTCACCTCTGGCATCGTGTGGCGAAATCACTGGCGTCCGTTGAGGAAAACAAAGAAGAATGGTATGAGAAGTTTTTTGAGATATTGAAGGACTTCAGATTTATACCCGGCGGCAGGGTTATGCACGCTGCGGGACGAGAAGACGCTCGCAGAAGACCTACCCTCTCTAACTGTTACGTCATTCCGATTAAAGAGGACAGTCTTGAGGGGATATATAAATGCCTTTCTGATTCGGCTATGGTCTATAGAACAGGTGGCGGAGTGGGAACAGACTTATCAGGTTTACGACCTCAAGGAGCACGTGTAAACGCTACCGTTGATTCGTCGCCGGGAGTAACTGCGTTCATGAACCTGTTCAGCGAATCGACCAACACCGTTTCCCAGGCAGGGAGACGGGGAGCGCTGATGCTCACTCTTAGAGTCGATCATCCGGATATCCGGGAATTTATCAGTATCAAGAGTGACAAATCACGTGACGTTGTGAAACATGCTAACGTCAGCGTCTTGATAACACATGAGTTTATGGAAGCTCTCCTCGAGGATAAAGAATTCGACCTTCGTTTTGGTGGAAAAGTATATGATACTCTGAATGCCAAAGATCTTTGGGATAAAATAATCAGAAGCGCTCACGCATCGGCTGAACCAGGAATAATATTCTGGGACACAATGAAAGAGTATCACAACAACGAATACGCCACTCCGTTATCCAGCACGAACCCGTGCGGGGAGCAACCGCTGCCTCCATTCACTGCTTGCAATCTCGGCAATATTAATTTATCAGCTTTTGTTGATGAAAACGGAGAGTTTGACTACAAAGAATTAAAAGAAGTCTCTGCGGTAGCTACTCGATTCCTTGATAATGTTATCACGTATAATTACCCCAACCATGCATTAGACAATATCAAAGAAGCAGTGGGCAATGACCGGCGAATAGGGCTTGGTATCACTGCGCTTGCGGATACACTTATCAAGATGGGAATCAAATACGATACGGAAGAAGGGTTAGCTGAAGTTGATAAAATCATGAAGGTTCTCAGGGACACAGCTTATACTACTTCTATCGATATAGCTGAAGAGAAAGGAGCATATCCGCTCTTTGACTGGGATGGATATTCTAAGAGTAAATTTGTAAAAAGTCTTCCACGGTCGATCAAAAACAGGATAAAAGAATCAGGAATCCGCAACTGTACGTTGATCACAGTGCCTCCAGTGGGGACAGGCTCGATCGTGGCGGAAACCAGCTCCGGCGTTGAACCGATATACCAAATCAGTTATGACCGAAGAGTAAAAAACGACGATGGGCACACTTTCAGGACTTACAAAGTATTCCATCCCCTGATCACGGAGCTTTTCGGATCAGATGAAAATCTTCCTGAATGGGTTGTGACCGCTTATGACATCGACCCGTTTTTCAGGGTGAAAATGCAAAGCGTCATTCAAAAATACACCGACAGCAGTATCTCTTCAACTGTGAATCTGCCTGAGGAGACTCCGGTGGAAACGATCGCAGATATTTACATAGAAGCTTATAAAGCCGGACTGAAAGGCATAACCGTTTACCGTGAAGGGAGTCGTGAAGGTATACTGAGTTCGAATAAGGCTGAAGCCTCCACCGATCAGAAAGTCAATACCGAAAAAAAACCGGATGTCGATACTGCAAATAAATCCGAGTTGAATCCAAGGTATAGACCGGCAATCACAAATGGCGTAACACAAAGAGTTAGGACAGGAGAAGGGAATCTGTACATAACGATAAATGAAGATGAAAACGGTTTGTGTGAGGTCTTTACAACTATTGGCAAAGCAGGCGGTAATGCCCAAGCACAATCCGAGGCTATCAGTCGCATGATCTCATTGGCATTACGCTCAGGGATAAATCCGCACGAAGTAATTAAACAACTCAAGGGAATTAGCGGACCGTCCCCGGTATGGCAGGACGGCGATGTGATACTTTCTACTCCTGACGCGATCGGAAAAGCATTGGAGAAATACATCGTGGATAAAGAACATAAAGCGTCCGATCCAACTGAAAAGAAAGGTTTTACTTTTTACGAAAATAATCCCTCAGAGAAAATATCATCCATAGAATTTGGTGTAAAGAGTTATACTCTTTGCCAGGAATGCGGCTCGACCATGACGCATGAGAATGGTTGTATGATTTGTAAACACTGCGGATTCTCCAAGTGCTTTTAGTCTGTTTTTGAGCAACTAAGTGATACCAAAATTGTAAATTATTTATGTCCTTAACGCCATCTGCGAATAGCTCATCAGAGATACCTGATTCCTTAAAGGTAATAAAATTATCTTCAGGTCATGATGCCCGAGACCCCGTTATATTCAATATTGAATCGGAAGAACCGTTAAATCTGGACATTACACTCTCAAGCGGGCAAACCTTCAGGTGGGAAAAAGAAGATCCGGATTGGTGGGGAGGTATAATAAAGGGTAACAGAGTTTTCCTAAGACAAGTAGAAATAAATAAATCTGCTATCCGGCTTGAGTGCAAGCTGTCACCTTCGGTAAAGCAGACAAACTTGTTAGAAAATTATTTCAACCTAAATAAGAATTACACTGAAATTTACTCAGCTTTTGAGGGTGATCCTATTCTGAAATTAGCCGCCCTGAAGTACAGAGGACTGCGGTTGCTTGCGCAAGACCCTTGGGAGATGCTCATCTCATTTATTCTTTCCTCAGCGAGCAATATACCCCGTATCAGGGGTAATATTAAAAGAATGTGCGAAGAATTCGGCGATAAAAAATTTGATGTTTTTGGAGAGTTTCACTCATTCCCGTCAAGCAGTGTATTAGCATCAGCTTCGATAGATGATTTTAAGAGTTTGGGTTTCGGATTCAGAGCGTCATACGTTTGGGAAACATCTCTGAAAATAGCCGAAGATCCAGGCTTCCTCTCAAAGATAGCAAGCCTTCCCTATATTGAAGCAAAAGATGAGCTGTGTAAGCTTTCCGGCGTAGGTGAAAAGATAGCTGACTGTGTTTTACTATTCGGTTTCGACAGGCTTGAAAGTTTCCCTGTAGATACATGGATAAAGAAGATCGTCGAACGCTATTATTTTGATGGAAGAGCTATCCCCGTTAAAAAATTAGCGGAATTCGGCCGAGAACAGTTTGGGGATTACGCCGGTGTAGCCCAGCAATACCTATTTGAGTATGCGAGAGGATTGGAATCAGAATAGTTTATCATTAATCTTCCATTATCTCTTTTTCTTTCACTTGTACAGCTTCATCAATCAGCTTTATAAATTTATTCGTATCTTCCTGAACATTGTCATGAGCAATTTTTATATCATCTTCTGATATATGCCCATCTTCTTTCAGCGTATCAATATGATGATTAGCGTCTTTACGAATATTTCTCATCGCTACTCTTCCCTCTTCCCCCATTTTATGTATGACCTTAACAAGCTCTTTACGCCGCTCCTCCGTTAACGCCGGGATACTGATCCTGATGAGGGTACCGTCATTTACCGGTGTAAGTCCGAGATCTGATTTTGAAATAGCTTTTTCGATTTCGGGAATGGCTGTTTTATCGTACGCCTGCACGGTCAACAATCGTGGCTCCGGTGTGCTGATACCGGCTAATTGTGCCAAAGGTGTCGGAGTTCCATAATAGTCGATTTTTAGATTATCAATCAGCGCGGGAGTAGCTCTCCCTGTTCTGACGGAAGCAAAATGGTGTTTAGTCGCCTCGACGGATTTATTCATTCTCTCTTCAACATCCTTATAAATATCCTCAAGCATTTCTCTCTCCTGATACTGTTGTACCTATCTTTTCACCTGTTAAAAGCCTTTTTAAATTACCCGGTATCTTCATGTTATATACGACAATGGGTAAATTATTTTCCATGCACAGACTAATTGCCGTACTATCCATAACTCTAAGGTTTTGTTCTAATATATCCATGTAGGTCAGATGCTCAATATGTTTCGCGCTATCGTCCTTTTCCGGATCTTTGTCATAAATACCGTCAACCTTCGTACCCTTTATCAATACATCCGCACCGATTTCAATAGCCCGGAGCGCGGCAGCTGTGTCGGTAGTAAAATACGGGCTGCCTGTCCCGGCAGAAAACAACGCTAACCGACCCTTCTCAAGATGTCTCACCGCCCTGCGTCTAATATACGGTTCGGCAATTTCATCCATCCTGATCGCCGTGAGAACCCTTGTCTCCACGTTAGCCTGTTCCAATGCGTCCTGCATTGCCAAAGAATTTATTATTGTGGCAAGCATTCCCATCTGATCGCCCGTGGCTCGATCGATATTAGAATCTTCGGCGTTCAACCCCCTGAATATGTTCCCCCCTCCGATCACCAAACCGATCTCCACGCCTGTAGCTTTTGCTTCTGATATTTCGGCAGCGATAGATTTGACTACATCGGCGGATATACCGAATTCCTTATCACCGGCGAGAACCTCACCGCTGAATTTCAGTACAACTCTTTTGAATATCGACTTAGTCATAAAATATAATTTTAATTCTGTTAAATATATGAATTTCGCTGACTAATTGCAAAAGTGAATTAACTTTTTACTATTATAAAATAGATCGCTTTTTCGTGGCAGTCAGGATAAATCCTGACTCGCCAATGACAGCTATCTGCGTTTAATCAAAATTCGTTGTTGTCAGTCTGAACCCTAACCAGTGCTTTTTCACGTCTGTTAGGAATTGCCCGTCAGACCGATATCGGGTATGCTTCATGCTTTGCTTTATTAGATCGCGAAAATCCAGCCTCTCAGTAAGAATCAATACCCTAACGCCGTCCAGATGGACATAGAAACTTCGAAACCGTTCGCGTTGTTAGGTTTGTAAGCTCCTCTCATGGCAACAGCAAAGTCCAATTCAATTTTTAGTAATCTTACGCCGAGCCCTAATCCTATCTCTTTCCCTTCCCTGCCGCCGGCGGAGATACCGAAACGGAATGGAGTTCTAGACTCTCCATAATACTCCATTCCCAGCGCGAATTTTCCGACTTTGCTCGAGTACAGCCGGTCACTGAATCCCTGAATATAATCGAGCGCTATCAGAGTTTTCAGATAAGACGCCGATGCTCCTATCCTGAGTATTCTTGGGAGGTCTGTTGAAAAAGTTTCCTCCAATGGAGTTCGCTCATTATCGCCGTTTACAAGCGCGGCATAGCCCTTTTTCGCTACCCTGTTGAGATTCAGATTATCAATAGTGTAAAAATATTTTATTCGCTCGTTACTGTCGCTCCAGTTAATCTTCCCAAGCAGGTTGATCAACGCCATTCCAAAATGAATACCGCCTACATTCACTTTTAGCAACCCTACATCCAAAGAATACCCTAAGCCTCCCTTAGATGACGAGACAAAATATTCGCCTTTTCCGACTATCTTGGATGTATCGGTAAGGAAGTTGGCATCGGAGCTGTCCACGCCAAAATATGTTAATCCTTTTATGGCTCTCACTGTGTATCCGACGAGGAAACCTTTAATCTGTCCACCATTTGAAAACCCTATCTCGGCTGCCGTAAGAGATTCGCCGCCTGCCTCGAGTGAATAGTCCACACCTATTTCATTACCCTTGAAGATCACTTCAAATGGCGCTTTAGGTATGGTCACCTCACCCACCGAATAAATGTCTGTTGTTACCGCCATGTTGTTCCACGAAATATTCGCCAACAGAGGCTGAATGGAAAAATCAAAATATATTGACAATCCTTCATCAGGGATGAGCGCCAATAGTTCTTCTTTTTTGTTGTCCACTTCCAAATCAGCGCCGTTGAATTTGTTATATTCAAAGATGCTGAGGCTGGAATTTGAGACTCCAAAATTAACCTGAACAATCTGCATGGCGATGTAATTTCTCACAACTCCAAGATTTGCCGGATTGACTCCTACAGCGAAAAAATCACGAGCTATTGTTGTATACGCTCCGCCCATGCCGAGACTGCGTGGGTCTTTCCGCAGCTGTCCATTCAGATCGCCGGCAGCTCCGAACCCGAGTAGAATAAAAAATATAATTAAAAACTTTATCGCGAAATTACCGTTCTTATTCATTCGGATTTATTTTTACCCTAAAAGTCATGACCGATTTTATTGATATAAAGTTTGACGCCGTAACGGTTCTCGGCATTCCGTCGGTAGATTTCAGTACTATCAGTGGTTTGATGTAATGCTCGTCTCCACGGGTAAAAATTCTTATTATGGAGCTATCGAGAAATACACTGTCACGCTCAGTTCTACTGAATATACCCATATCCGGGTCAGTATCAGGCAGCACAAAAGTCAGGAGTGTGTCCACATCAAGCGAATCAGGATGGGCATTGAATTTTGTGGAGTCGTCTGTGATCAGTAATGACACTGATCCGCTGAGAGGAAAACTGTTTACAAGCTCGGACTCGACAATTGCATAGAGAATATTATTTTCTATCTGTTCTTTCTGCTCATCCTCGAATGCCGCTATGGTGTTAAAGGTTGCCGGCAAAAATTTTGCGATCGAATCAAGCGAGAATGAAAATGGAACTAAAAGATGAAAATCCCCTCCCATGCTTTGCCCGACAGCTACCACTCCCAATCCCGACAAACTTGCTGTTCCTGAAATTGAAATATTATCAGGAAGTATATTGAAAAAATCTACTATATCTTTCTCGTCCACTCCCAATGAATCACATACGGCGTTGACACATGTAAAATCTTTTTTAAAGACAATTTGTGTGGTTTCGGGTTGCGTGCTGAATAATGGGGGCGACAGGAGTTCTGCATCCTTTAATTCCAGTAATACCGAATCTCCGAATACTGTATTCGTTCCCTTGATAATAAGATCCAGGAACATAGGAACGCTTATTGAATTATGCAAATTCAATCTAAGCTCCACATCCTCAAGACTTATACCTGCGAATCCTTCAGGCATATCACTGATATTGGTCTCTGTTGTCGGAATTGTTTCATCAAAATTCGCCTTCCAACTCAAAAAACGAAGCGTGTCGAGTTCTATGCTGAGGGCGATAGCATCATCTTTGGAGATTATGCTCAACCCTCCCACTGTGAGTGTCGTGCCTGCGAAAACGTATTCGAGAGTTGTCAGCGGAAGCGTACTATCAGCGGGATTAATGAGATCGTCGCCGGCTAACACTATGCGCTGAGTGATCAGTTCGCCGGGAGCAATACTGTCCCATCTTACCGTTTCCGGTAATTTTGTGACGGGGTCTACGAAGTTCGGTAGGAGCAGGCTTGCCTTAAGAGGGACTTGCAATCTGTTTTCTATGGAAATTATCATATCGTCGGTATCAGATCTGAATCTTCCGCTTATAAGTTCTGTACTCCCTGGTATACCGAGTTGGTTCGACCCGGATATCTCAATTTCCGCCGGCGGGAAATTGCCCTTGACCCTGCTGGCTAAGAAATCAACAAATTGAACGGATATTATGACCCTACCTGCTTTTGATGTAGCATTAATATTAAAATTTATTTCACCGGAAGTCCCCGGAGAACCGCCTGTGGTGGTAGTAAAAAGGGGAGGGAAGAAAGTCTTGCCGGCTAAATCAATATCTCTTGTCTCGGTGGAGTCCGGTCCAATTCTATTATACAAGGCGCTGCCTAATTCAGTACCCATTGAGTCTGACAGCACGATCTTCATATTTGTTAAGGGGATACCTGAATTCGGAGCGTCTATGAAACCGTTGTTTATTGAAATCCGGATTATCCCCTGCTCCATTGTTGCTTCTACAACGTTTGCAATCGCCATTCTGTTATCAATCGGATCCAGCATAAAATCAGGCACCAAAATATCTATTCCGTTGGGAGCATCTCTGACTGCATCTGAAATCTCTGATAATGACTGTGATTGAAAATCCTCGCCGCTGCCGAAATTATTCAGTTCTAAAGCGCCAATCTCCTGTAAGATAGATATTGTTCCGATTCCTCCCACGGTGAGCTTACTTGAGTCAAGCACGATAGTTCCAATAGTGTCCCGGACGTTCAATCGGAGAATGTCCAATGAATCAAAGAGGTCTATATATCCGTTAGAGCTGTCTCCGGATATAGGTCCCACCATATCGCTAAGCGGATATTTTTCATCAATTAAGGGAATGACCAGATCGAGCTCCCAGGTGGGTGATTCGGGAGTTTCAATTAAACAGCCGTTCATTAGAAGAAGCAGTAACATAGTTCTGAATAAACGGCTGTTTAGATTCATTATTTTCTTTTCCAGTAGCTTGGTTTTAAAACGTACTACTGATGATACTTAGTTCTTATCTGTCAAGTTCCCTGATCCCAGGAAGATAGATACTTGACTTGCTCATCAGTCAAGGTGTCGATGCTGATATTCATACTCTCAAGCTTCAGCCCTGCAATGAACTCATCGATATCCGAAGGAACATCATGTACCCGCACATCGAGGTCTTTTTTCAAGCTGTATTCTGATGTGAGAGCCTGTACAGCGAAGCTCATGTCCATTACGCTTGCGGGATGACCTTCCGCCGCCGCTAAATTGATCAAACGACCTTTAGCGAGAATGAATATCGATCTACCGTCAGGCATAATATATTCGTCGATATTTAATTTCACGTCTTCTATAACTTTATCCGATAACTCCTTGAGTTCATCCAAATTGATTTCCACGTTGAAATGCCCCGAATTAGCGATCACAGCGCCATTTTTCATCTTTTCAAAATGATTCTTACTAAGAACGTGAATGTCGCCGGTCAGCGTCACGAAGAGGTCGCCCTCGACAGCCGCATCTTCCATAGACAATACCCTGAATCCATCCATCAATGCTTCAAGCGCACGCGTCGCATCAACTTCTGTAACGATGACGTTCGCTCCCATTCCGCGGATCCTGTTCGCGAATCCGCGACCGCACCAGCCATAGCCGGCGACAACAGCGGTCTTTCCCGCTATAAGCATGTCTGTAGCACGAATAATTCCATCAACAGTCGATTGACCGGTACCGTAACGGTTGTCGAAGAGGTGCTTCATCTTTGCATCATTCACTGCAATAACAGGAAGTTTCAAAACTCCGTCCGATTCCATCGCCCTTAACCGCATCACACCTGTGGTCGTCTCTTCCATCGAACATTTTATCTCATTTGTTTGATCCGCGTAATCGTTATGAAGCACCGTAACGAGATCTGCGCCGTCATCCATCGTGATATTCGGTCTATGTCCTATCGCCGATTTAATGTGAGAATAGTATGTATCGTCATCCTCACCATATATTGCATATACAGAAATTCCATCGTGTACAACAAGCGCCGCCGCAACGTCATCCTGTGTGCTCAGGGGATTCGATGCGCACAGTAGAATGTCTGCTCCCCCGGCTTTCAATGTCCGCATCAGATTTGCCGTTTCCGCCGTGACGTGTAAACACGCCGACATCTTCACACCTTCAAGCGGTTTCTCCTTCTCGAATCGTTCGCGGATCAGGGAAAGAACCGGCATATCGCGATCAGCCCAATCTATCCTCTTTTTTCCCGCATCTGCCAACGATTCATCTTTTACATGAAACTCCATTCAGATCTCCATTCTTAAATTCTGTTAAATTATTGTATTCTATCCCTTTAGTTCATCAACCTTGTCTAACCGCTCCCACGTGAATCCTTCTTCATCCCTGCCGAAATGACCGTATGATGCGGTTTGCTTATAGCGTGGTACTCTCAGATCGAGCGTTGTTATCATCCCTTTAGGCGTTAGATCGAATTTATCCTCGATCAATTTTACAAATTCTGCATTTGACAGTTTTCCTGTTCCATAGGTTTCAACATGCATAGACACAGGTTCGGCTACTCCAATAGCATATGCCAGCTGTAGCTGCATTCTGTCTGCTAATCCGGCTGCGACCAAGTTTTTGGTAATATAACGAGCCATATATGCCGCTGACCTGTCTACCTTAGTCGGATCTTTTCCTGAAAAAGCGCCGCCGCCGTGAGACGCGAATCCTCCATATGTGTCCATAATTATCTTTCTTCCGGTTAATCCTGCATCAGCCTTAGGGCCGCCTTCCACAAATTGTCCTGTGGGATTGATATGATATATTATATCACCGTTTTGTAATAATTCTTCAGGAATAACCGGTTTAATTACAAGTTCGATCATCTCTTCCGTAAGTTTCTCCAACGTCAACGAATTAGAATAAGGATTATGCTGTGTTGAAAGCACTACATTCTGAACTGCTACCGGTTTATCATCAACATATTTCACAGTAACCTGTGTCTTACCGTCAGGACGAAGATAATCGACTGTTCCGGATTTTCTTAGCTCCGCGAGTTTCTTCGAGAGTTTATGAGCGAGATAGATTGGTGTCGGCATATAAGCGGGATTTTCGTTTGACGCAAATCCGAACATCATGCCCTGATCTCCCGCTCCGTCTCTGTCAACACCAAGCGCTATATCAGGTGACTGCTGATCTATACATGTAAGGACCGAACAGGTCTCCGCATCAAATCCCATGCTGGCGTCGGTATAGCCTATCTCCTTTATGACGTCTCTTACGATTTTGGGAATTTCGACGTAAGTTTCTGTGGTGATCTCCCCGCCGACCAGAACCATACCGGTAGTGACAAACACTTCGCACGCCACTCGACCGTTAGGATCATTTTCATAGATCGAATCTAAAACAGCATCGGAGATCTGATCGGCAATTTTATCAGGATGCCCCTCTGTTACTGATTCGGATGTAAATAAATATTCAGACATTTTTCTCTATTACTCTTTTGTAAAATCTAATCGAATTTTATTTCGGAGTAGTCTCCGACGCTTAATTTGCGCACTGTTCCTTGAACGTGTGCGTGTTCACCTATTAGGGAGCCTGATATACTGCAGTTTTCCAAAGTCGCCCCTTTAGCGACCACGGAGTCAGAAATGATGGTATTCTTGATTATTGCCCCTTCATCTAACGTAACATGAGGTCCCACTATAGAATTGATCAATTGCGCTGTCGGGGCAATATAGCAAGGTTCATTTATTACACTATCTTTTACAACAGGTGAACCGTTTTCAGATTTATCAAGCAGTATTCTATTGGTCTCCAATATCGAATCCCAGCTGCCGCAATCATACCAATTATCGACATTAAAAACCTCTATCTTTTCACCGGACTCGAGCATGTCCTGCAGAGCATCGGTAAGCTGAATTTCGCCTTTTGTTGTCACATTCTGCTCTATCAGCCGTTCAATTGATCTTTTCAATTTTAATTGATTTTGTATCCGGTAGATACCGGCAATGGCAAGATTACTTGTGGGATTTTCAGGTTTTTCCACAAGTTTTTGGACTTGTTTTCCGTCCATCTCCACGACTCCGAAAGCCTGTGGATTGGGCACTTCCCTTACGCCTATGAAACTTTTTGAGCTCTCCAAAATCGTTTTCAACTCTATATCAATGATCGTGTCGCCCAACATTATCAAAACAGGTTCTTCGTTATCTTCCAACGCTATATGTACCGCATGTCCCAATCCTTTACGTTCAGTTTGTTGAACTGTCCGGGTAACTTCGGGATATTGTTCATGCAGATACCGTTCGACTTGAGAAGATTCGTAACCGACCACCACCACAATATCATCGATACCCGCTTCGATAAGAAAGTCCAATATATGTCCGATTATCGGTTTCCCCGCTACATTGAATAACACTTTGGGTGTTGTGAGTGTATGGGGTCTAAGTCTCTTACCTATCCCCGCTGCCGGCACAATAGCTTTCAAATCAGTAATTCACCTTCCGATTTTGTTCTTAATCAATTTTCAACTCGCTTAATATAAACTTTCTTGAGTAAACAACAACTACTCTAAAATTTCATGATCAAAATCTCTCAACTTTTGTTTATATTTTTTCAGTCTTCTCCTCATTTTTTCAGCGGCGCCGTCAATTGATTTGAACATTTCTTCGCTCGTATCTTTTGTGACAAGACTTTTTTTATAAACCCGCATTATAATTTCTGCAATATTATCGTTTTTGATTTTTTCAAGGATAACCTGACAATCTATTATCCCATCGTATAGTTTTTCCAATCTATTAAGTTCCTCTTCTACATATTTCCCCATCTTGATTCCTAATCGGAAATTCCTTGCCGTTATCTCTATCTTCATTCTGCTCCTCCCTTTCTCTTAAGATGAAGTCTTTAATTTTATTTGGTCCCTGCTCTTGGATGAGCCTGTTTATATGCTTTCTTTAATCCTTCAGCTTCGACATGAGTATAGATCTGGGTTGTTGCAAGATCTTCATGACCGAGAAGCTCTTTAACAGCGTTGAGATCCGCGCCCCTTTCTAATAAATGAGTTGCAAATGTATGCCTGAGGGTATGCGGATTTTTTCCCTTATTCTCAACGGTCATACTCATATATTTTTTTACAATTCGTTGAATTCCTCTACCTGATAGCCGTTTTCCCTGCTTATTCAGGAAGAGAGCGACTTCGTCGCCGTCGCTGAGTTTAGAATTCCTGAATCCTATATATATTTCCAGCGCCTTCCAACCAGGTCCTCCTAAGGGTACTATCCGTTCCTTCGATCCCTTCCCGAATAATCTGACAGTTCCCGATTCTCGATTGAGGTTTTGAATATCCAACCCGACTATTTCCGATAAGCGCGCGCCTGTTCCATATAGCAGTTCCAGCAGAGCGGAGTCCCTTGCGCCGGCGAATGAATCGGCTTTTGGAGCAGTGACAAGTCTTACGGCTTCCTCCACAGAAAGCGGAGACGGAAGTTTTTTCTCTAATTTTGGGAATGAAACGCTTTTTGCGGGGTTATAATCTATAACTCCAATTCTAATAAGATACTTGAACCACGATCTCAGCGCCGCAAGTTTTCTCGCGATGCTTTTTCGGCTTATACCTTTTTCAACCAACATTCCGAGAAAATGCCTGATTGACGCTTTATCTATCTTTTCGACTGTTATGTTCGAGTCTAAGTGATATTCGCTCAAGAAATCGTTAAACTGCGCTAAATCCACAGCATAGGCTTGAATCGTGTTCTCCGAATAATGTAACTGCTCCTTTAACGAGATAAGAAACCGTTTAGAAGTCTCCGCAATACCGTTTCTTTTATCATCGCTCACCTCGTTCCGATTCGGATATGTTTCTGAACTCAAACGTCCTTCCCCATTCCAACACGGTAATGATCAATTTCAAAAAGATCTAAAGCTGACTGAAAATTCTCAGGCAGTGGCGCTTCAAAATTTACATTTTTATGGGTAACAGGATGCTTGAAACTCAATTTACTTGCATGAAGCGCTTGATACGGTAAATCGTCTAATATTTTGACGGCCAGCTTTCTTCTTTCAGCTGTAACCATTCCTGCCATCCTGCCTCTCCCTCCGTATTCATGATCACCGAAGATCGGTTTTCCCATATTTGAAAGATGCACCCTGAGTTGATGAGTTCGTCCGGTGACAGGTTTAAGAGTAAGTAAAGAAGTAAAATCCATTTCCACATCGACGGAGTAATCCGTCCTTGCTGATTTACCTTTCTTGACCGCTGACATCTTTGTTCTGTCACTCCGGCTTCTTCCTATCGAATCCGATATTACTCCCTCCTTCTTCGGCATCATACCCCAAATCAAGGCTCTGTATTCTTTATGTATCTCCCTGTTCATGAACATGGTGGTAATTGTTGAATGCACATGGTCATTTTTAACGATCATTATCAATCCGCTCGTACCTTTGTCAAGCCGGTGAACGATTCCCGGTCTGAAAGGATCGCTGCCTGTTGATAGGTTGTTGGAATAGTGAAGCAGTGCGTTTACAAGAGTTCCTCTAAGATTACCCCGAGCAGGATGGACTACTATTCCGGCAGATTTGTTCACCACTATTAAACTCTCGTCTTCAAAAATCAGGTCCAGAGGAATATTTTCGGGTTCCGCCTTTATCGGCGGAGGAGTTGGGATATTTACTTCGATCCGTTCTCCTGGATCAACCAAGTAACTCGGGCGAACGGTTTTTCCGTCGACAAGAACTTCATCTTCGGTAATTAATTTTTTAAGTTGAGACCTGCTGAGGTCACCGATTTGTCTCGAAAGAAACCTGTCGATCCTTTCCGGCTTTTTGTTTTCTGGAACTGAGATAGTCAGAGAATTCTTAATCAGTTACCTCCTCTGTGACCTCCTCTTGCGAATCATCATTTACATACCACGAAACTATGAGAAACCAGACGAGACCGACAAATACCGAAGAATCAGCTATATTGAATACCGGCCAACGGTAGCTGGCTATTCCTACATCAATGAAATCCACTACTTTACCGTATAGGACTCTTCCGATCATATTACCGATCGCTCCGCCGAATATGAGCGCCAACGGCACATAGACTATAGCTCTCTCCTGCTTGTATTTATATATATAATACAGGACGATTAAACTCGCAACCATCGACAAGCCGGTAAATATACCGAGATTAGATACTTTGATACTGAACGCCAATCCCTTGTTTTCAACAAACGTAAATTTCAGAAACGTCCCGATAATATCAAAA